>DATDUA010000064.1:0-3177 GCA_035290605.1 Candidatus Nanoarchaeia archaeon | reverse complement strand
AATATTGCCATGCCGTTTTCAGGCGTCCTGCCAATAAGCTTGAGCTGCCTTTCTATCTTTTCAAGAGAGTCAAGAACCGCCTTTCTTGTGTTCTTGCTTTTGATGTTGCTTGCTGTTGATTTTTCCTGCTCTATCTGCCTCACGACATTGCTGAGGCTGTAGCCGGCAGGAATGTAAACTGTCACAAGCTCCGTATGCCTGCCCTTGTGGCTTCCAACCTCCTCAATAAATGATTCAAGCTTTATTTTTTCTGATTCTTCCATTGCATGAACACCTACGGTTTTCTTTGCTAACTTTCCATTTATTTACTTATTAAAATATTATACAAACTCAACCTTAAACTCGCCTTCTTTTATATCCTTTGCATTTATGACAGAGGTTAAATCCTGCAGGACATCTTTTAATTTATCTTTTGCTGACTTTTCTAATGTGAGGATAATTTCTGCCTTGATTGACTTATTTGCCTCTGACTTTGCCTGCCTTACCTTGCTTATAATCTCAATCAGCAGGCTGAACTTGTCTGCATCATCCTTTTTTTCTGCTATGCTGAATTTTTCAGGCCAGCCTGCGAGATGAATGCTTTTTTCTTTTTCCTGGCTTTTGTAATGCTGCTGGTAAATCTCCTCTGTTATGAAGGGAGTAAAGGGCGCCGTCAGCTTCAGGATTGCAAGCAATGCGCTGTTAAGGGTGTAAAACGCGCTTTCCTTCTCTTCCTTTGTTCCTGAATATGTTCTTCTCTTAACAATCTCAAGATAGTTATCGCAAAAAACATGCCAGAAGAAATAATCTGCCTCGCTTTTTGCCTTGCTATATTCATAGCACTCAAATGCATTTGTGGAGTTTTCTATTGCTTCATTCAGCCTTGAGAGAAACAATCTGTCAATCTCATCTAATTTCTTTGGTTGCTTAATCTTTCCATTTTTGTCTTTTTCAATGCTCATGAATGCAAACCTTGCTGCGTTGAAAAGCTTTGTCACAAATTTCTTTCCGGCGACAATCTCATTTTCCCTGTACTCCATGTCTTCGCCCATCTTGCTTGAGGCAGCCCAGAATCTCATGGCATCTGCACCATATTTTTCCAAAACAGCTTGCGGCTCAATGACATTACCCTTGCTCTTTGCCATCTTCTCGCCGTGCAGTGTGACAAATCCTGATATAATAACATCCCTGAATGGATTTTTTCCAAAATGCAAATTGCTTTTAACAACTGTATTAAAAAGCCAGAATGTTATTATCTCATGCGCCTGCGGCCTTAAAGACATTGGAAACAATGACTCCTGCATGTTCTTTGGCATCAACTGAACTGAAAGCTGAGGCGTCATTGAGCTTGTGAACCAGGTATCAAGAACATCATTTTCAGGCTCAAATTCTGTGGAGCCGCATTTGCATTTTTTCTTTGGCTTGTCTTTTAAGGGGTCAACAGGAAGCTGGCTTTCATCTGCCAAAACAGCCTCTTTGCATTTCTTGCAGTACCAAACAGGAAACGGAACTCCAAAATACCTCTGCCTTGAAATCAACCAGTCCCACTGCAGTCCTTTAATCCAGTTATCATACCTATGCTTCATATGTGAAGGGTGCCATTTTAATTCATTGCCCCACTCAAGCATCTTTTCTTTTAAATCAAGATACCTGACAAACCACTGCTTGCTTTTGACAAATTCTATCTCTGTTCCGCATCTTTCATGAACATTAACAGCATGCTCTATATCCTCTTCATTGACAAGAACACCCTGTTTTTTCAAATCCTCAGTTATGCCTGCCCTTGCCCCTTTTATCCTCATGCCTTTGTATTTTTCTGCAATCTCTGCCATTCTACCGTCTTTTAAGATTGCCTCTTTTATTGGCAGGTTGTATGCCTTCTGCCATTCCATGTCTGTCTGGTCGCCAAAGGTGCAGCACATCACAATCCCTGTTCCCTTGTCCATGCTGACTCTTTCATCTTCCATTATAGGAACCTTAAACCCAAACAATGGAACCTCTGCCATCCTGCCTTTTAGCGCCTTGTATCTCTTGTCAGAAGGATGATAAAAAACAGCGACGCATGCAGGAAGCAGCTCGGGGCGTGTTGTGGCGATTGTAATACTCTTGATATTTTTGTCATCAGTCTTGAAGATGAGATGATTAAACTTGCTTTTCAGAATCCTGTCCTGGCATTCAACCTGGCTTATTCCTGTCTGGCATTCAGGGCACCACATTGCTGGCGCATCCTTCCTGTAAACCCTGCCTTTTTTGTGCAAGTCGAGGAAGCTCCACTGGCTTATTCTCCTGCAATGCTCGTTTATTGTTGAATAGTATATGCTAAAGTCGCTGCTTATCCCGATGTTTTTCCAGTCCTGGACAAAAGAGGGCAGCTCTTCTTTCAGGAAATTTATGCATATCTTAATGAAATCCTCCCTGCTAAAATCCCTTGCTCTTATCCCCTTTGTTTTTTCTACAAGCCTTTCTGTCGGCAAGCCATTGTCATCTGTGCCAAAAGGATAAAATATATTAAAACCTTTCATTCTTTTGTATCTGGCGATGAAATCCTGTTGCGAATAAGAGAATGCATGCCCTATGTGCATCTTTCCGCTTACTGTTGGAGGAGGCGTGTCTATGGAGAATATCTTTTTCTTGCTCTTTAAGTCAAACTTAAATACATTTTCATTTTCCCAGAATTTTATTATTCTTGGCTCTGCCTCTTTAAAATCATAGCTGTCTTGCATAAGCAGATAAAAGATAAGTTATTTAAAAAAGTATTTATTGATGAGATATGGGCTTAAATCCAAAACAGGCGCTAAAACAGCTTAAGCAGATTAAAAAGCTTATTTCAGGCAGTGAAATAAGGCTTGCTGCAGAATGGAACAAGAAATGGCAGGTGCTCATCTCAACAATACTATCCAGCCAGACGAGGGATGAGATGACAATAAAAATCTCGCATGAACTTTACAGAAAATACCCCTCAATCCAGAAATTGGCAGAAGCAAAGCTTGGTGAGATAAAGAAAATAATCAAGCCGATAAACTATTACAAGACAAAGGCAAGGCACATAAAGGAAACTGCCAGGATTATAACTGAAAAATATAACAGAAGAATTCCGCAAACATGCGATGAGCTTTTGAAGCTGCCCGGAGTTGGCAGAAAGGTTGCAAATGTCTATCTTGCCCAGGCGCATAAAGCTGCTGCAATTGGGGTGGACAC
>DATDUA010000063.1:0-5928 GCA_035290605.1 Candidatus Nanoarchaeia archaeon | reverse complement strand
CAACAGTTGCGTGCATGCCCCCGAATATCAGTGAGACATCATTGCTTGGCACAGCCTGCCGAAATGTTCTGTCAGCGTATTGCAGCAATACTTCTGCGCCATTGAGAAACTTCATTGTGTAGCCTAGAATTTTCTTGTTTCCCTGGTCAGTGGCAAGCTCCTGTGGCGTGATGATGTGGGTTGGCATATTGCGCGGAAATGCTGGTAATTTTTCCTGATGCTCAGCAATGCGCACCCTTGCTCCTTCTTCTTCATCAGGAAGCCCTTGATAATCCGGGTGCTCTGGCGGCTTGAATAGCTTTAGCACCATCCCGCTTCCTATGTCAAATATATCTGCCTCATTTCCCTTGCCGATTGATTTTGCAGGGTCAACATAAATTCTCTTGCCTTTCAGGTAGATATTCATTTTTCACCTCCTTTCTTTCCTGGAACATCAAAAATGCTCTTTTGATTTTGGCATTTTTGAGGTGCTCAAGAACCCGAACACACCCAATGTTTTAGCACATGGTTCTTGACAATTATGTGCTGTTTTTCTTCCGAATGACAATAAGAGTTGTATCATCGGAAAGCAGCCCATGCTCTTTAATCACCTCTTGTTTTTCTTCATCCAGCTTCGTACACTCACGATTTGTCAGCGCAAGTTTTCGCCTGACCATATCCTGGTTTTTAAAATAGCAGTCCTGTTCCCAGAATTGGCCTATTTCGCCAACCATTTCATTTTTTCCGGGCATCTTCAGCTCAGCCGAGCTTATCATATCAGCCACGCCGTCTGTTCCTATCAGAATTGGGGCAATTTTCTGGCTTTCAGGGATGTGCTGTACCTGAAACTTCAGTGCGTCAGGGTAAGATTTGGTTAGCGAGGCTTCAATCAATCCATAGGCAATATATGGCGGCTCATTGTCGGGGAATGGGCCAATGGAATTAATCCTGCCATTCGCAATAAACACCCCGTCACCAATGGAAAAAAATGAAACTCCGAAGCGGGTAATTAGCGCGCCAACAACCGTAAAAAGAAGATACTTGCTGACTGTTTCTGAAAGCTCCCCTCCCATTGCATTTGCAAGGATGCGCAATTGGGCTAATACATCATGCCTTATCTGCTCCCAGAAATTTTCTGAGAACAAGCGGTTTTGGGAGTTGCTCTTAACAGCTTTGGCTGCATAATCCATGGCATAATTTGCAATAAGCGCAGCGCCAATCTTGGCACCAACCTCGCTGTGCTTGCTGCTTCCGCACCCGTCGCAAACTAGCGCTACAAGAGCATCCTCTGTTGCAAGCCAGCAATATGCATCCTGATTATTCCTGCCTGCAAGCACATGCTCTCTGCCAGCAACAGACCCTCCAGCTATCTCAAACTCTTTCATCACATTTCTCCTTTCTTTTTTGGGTTTTCCAGGGTTTTCCACGCAAGAAACATAATATTCCCGGCATAATTGTGTGTAATCCTGTTGATTAGTTATTTTTCAGAATTCTCTGTATCTTTAACTTCCCATAGACCTAGTTTTTACTCTTTTAGTGCCTTTTTCCTTCAGGCTTTCTCAAAAATCCTTTTTACAAGGTCTTCCGCTTTGTTTACTTTATGTTTTTTGTCTCTTGATGTTCATTGGTGTCTTGTGAAATCAAATGATGTTGCTACCTGTTATGTTGGGTATTGTGTTGTCTTTGTTCTGTGTTTTTTGTTGTCTGTGCTGCGGTTTAAATTTTTATTTTTTATTTGATGAATTAAATAAGCATGATTTTGGGCTCTTCGTTTTGTTTTTGCAGCATTTTTGGCTCGTTTTAATTTGGCTTTTGCCGCCCCCATATTATTGTATTATTTACAATAAGATATAGTAAATATTACACTATTTAAGCATTATTGCGGTGCAGGATACATATATTATCTAATACACTAAGTAGAAGAATATCCGAGGGCTAATGCAGATTCTTAAAAACACTAACAGAGAGAGAATTATGTGATGTTTGCTGAGAAAACGCGGATTTTCTGGCTTTTGGAGAATTTTTATGTCAAGAACACTTGATAAAACTCCATCCTTTAGGATGGAGTTGCGTTCTTGAGCATCCTAAAAACAAGGGGCTTTACAAACCACACATGTCAAGATTTTACAAAATCTTGAGCACTATCAGAAATCCATAAAAGATTTCTGAAGCTTTAGTGTGTGGTGCCCCATTGTTTTTTTGATATCCCAGAAATATAAGGCTTTCTGTCCCTGCTTATTATTGTCAAGCCAAGATAATTCTTGTTGTCCATTTGCGGGAAATCCTCCCTGAAATGGCATGCCCTGCTCTCCTTTCTTGCAAGCGCGCTTTCCAGGATTACAATGGCAGCATCTGCTATATTTCTGACTTCCAGAAAATCCTTGTTGACTTTATAAGTCCAGTAAAAATCATTTATGTCTTTTTTTATTGCAAGCAATACCTCTCTTGCAGCAACCAGCCTTTCCTCGTTTCTTGATATCCCGCATAAGGATGTCATGGTTCTTCTTATAATCTCCCAGTAATATTGTATTGTTGTCTTATCCTTAATCTCTCTGGCTTTCCCGACATTCCATTCAGGGGCATCTGCATTTTTTTGATTTTTCTGTGCCAGAAAATGCCGGGCAGCAAGCCTTCCGAACAAGATGCATTCTGGCGCAGAGTTGCTTGCCAATCTTGTTGCGCCATGCAACCCTGTATATGACACCTCGCCTATTGCATAAAGCCCTTTAATGGCAGTCTCGCTGTCTTTTCCCACCAAAACCCCTCCGTTTGAATAATGCTCTGCATATACAACAGGAACAGGCTCTTTTGTTATGTCTACCCCCTTGCTCAGGCAGAATTCATAAGAGTTCTTAAAGTCATTTTTTAGCCTTTCCTTGTCTATTGATGTGCAATCAAGCCACACATTCTGCAGCCCATTCTTTCTCATCTCAATGTCCTCTGCCTTTGTCACAACATCCCTTGTTGCCTTTGAGCCCAGGGCATCATACTTCAAGACAAAATCCTCTTTGGAATCTTTATGCAATTTTAATATTGCGCCCGCGCCCCTTAATGCCTCTGTAAGCAAAAATCTTCTTTCAGTTTCATTAACAGCAGATGGGTCATAGAACACAGTCGGATGGAACTGCACAAACTCCATATTTGCCAGAGGCAAGCCTGCCCTGTAGCACATTGCAAAGCCATCACCTGTTGCAACATCCTGGTTTGATGTGTACATAAAGACTTTTCCCAAGCCGCCTGTTGCTATAAATATCCCTTTGCACTCTATTGTTTTAATTGAATTATCTTCTATGTCATGCACATAAAGCCCAATGCATGAATCTTTTTCAGATTTCTTTTTTAAGAGCTTGTTGCATGTTATAATGTCAATAGCAATATGCTCCTCGCAAACCATTATATTGCGGTGCTTTTTTACAAGCCCTGTCAGAACATTCATGATAGCATTTCCTGTCGTGTCTTTTGCATGAAATATCCTGTTTGCAGAATGCCCGCCTTCCCTGTGCAGGTCATAATCCCCGCTTTCATTTTTGTCAAATTTTACCCCTTTTTTCTCAAGCCATTTTATCACATCTGGAAAAAAATGCTCTGAGCAGAATCTCACAATATCTTTGTTGTTCAGGCTCTTCCCTGCATTTAATGTGTCTTTTATATGCGAATCAAAAGAATCCCCTGCGGCAGGCTTTCCGTTAACTGCTGTAACTGCTGTCAATCCCCCTGCAGTCAGGTAGCTGTTGCAGTCCTCAAACCTGCCCTTTACAAACAGCATAACCTTTTTGCCTGCATCTGCCAGCTCAAGCGCTGTTGTGCAGCCTGCAAATCCGCCGCCTATTACTGCGCACTCTGTTTTTATTGTTTTTGGCATGTTAAGCTACAGCAATATTGCCCCTCCATACTCCCAATTCCATCTTAGGCGCCCGTCTGGAAAGAAAATCAGGGTTCTTATCTCATCTGATTTCGGCTGGACCATTTCACAATCTGTAAGGCAGATATTTTGCCCATCAAGCTCGTAGATTACTGCTCCATGAGAAAGGGTCATTAATTTTCTTGCATTTTTGTCCATGTAATCTTTAATAACTTTTATTTCTGAATTTATGAGGACATGCTGCCTGCACCACTCTTCAACATCCTTATTTTCCGAGTGCTCAACCAATCCAAGTTTTCTTATTGTAAGCTGCTCAACAGAGTTGTTTTTTGCAAATTCTGCAAGTTTCTTTATCTCTTTTGGAGAGTCAATAAATCCTTTCACCAAGACGCAGCTTAATCTCACAGAAAAATTTAAATCATGAAGCTTTTTTATTATTTCTTCCAAATCAATATATTCTTTGTTAGGCGTAAAGATCTCCCCATTCCTTTCCCTTTTATAGTGGGCTATTGAGATAGCCATGGTGTTCAAGCCAAGAGCATACCATTTCTTAAGATATTCTTCAAACCCCTCTTTTTCAAGAGCCAATGCATTTGTCTGCAGCTCAATTAAAGGGAAATCAAATTTTCTCATATGTGATAGGTAGTCTGTGATCTGATTAGGGTAGAGTGTAGTCTCTCCTTTTCCTGTGATTAGAACAGTGGACACATTATTTACCTGTGAAAGCCTGCAAGCCTTATGAAAATTTCTCCAGTTTATTTTCTGCTCTTTAAAGCCGATTCTTTTCTTGCCAGTCATCTTTGATATGCAATAAGGACAGCTGGCATTGCAAGCGCCTGTTCCTGCTAATATACTGAATGTCTGTATTTTCATTTTGTTATCTTACATCTTATTTATGTTCAGAACCTCCAGGCTTATGTCAAGCGCTTTTGCAGAATGAGTTAAAGCGCCGATTGAGACAAAATCAACACTGGTTTTTGCAATAGATTTTATGCTATTGAGGTTTACTCCGCCGGAAACCTCAAGCTTAGCCTTTTTTCTTCCTTCTTCTTTAACAATCTTAACAGCCTTCTTTATGCTTTTTATGTCCATGTTATCCAAAAGCAAGATGTCCACTCCGGAATTTAAAGCTTCCCTAACCCCTCTCAGGTTTTTAACCTCAACCTCTATGCTCTTTCCAGAATGTTTTGCTTTTTTGACTGCCTCTGTTATGCTTCCTGCTGCCTCTATATGATTGTCCTTAATCAAGACAGCATCATACAATCCAAAGCGGTGGTTTTTCCCCCCTCCAGCCTTAACAGCATATTTTTCCAGCTCCCTCATCAAGGGCGTTGTCTTTCTTGTGTCAAGTATTTTCACGCCTTTTGCTTTTCCAGCTCCTGCCAGCTTAACAAATCTTGCTGTAAGCGTGGCTATTCCGCTCATCCTCTGCAGAAAATTCAGGGCAACCCTTTCACCAGCTAAAATCGCCCGGGCATTTCCTTTTAGCTCTGCAATAACCTGAAATTCTTTAACCTTTTTTCCGTCCTTTGCTTTCCTGACAAATACAATATTTCTGTCAAGCTCTCTGAACACCTGTTCTGCAATGCCAAGCCCTGCAATTATGCCCTCTTGTTTTGCAACAATCTCAGCCCTGACAATGGCTGATTTAGGAATTATTGAATTGGTGGTTATGTCTCCGCCGCCTATATCTTCTTTCAGTGCCTGTTTTATTACCTCATGAATTTTCATTTATGTCTGTCTCGCTTTATTTAATCTTGAGCATCCTGTCAAGCGCCATCTTGGCTTTAATTCTGACTCTTTTGCCTACATTTATCTCGTTTGTTTCATTTTTTAGGCATTCATAGATATTCTGCAGGTTGTTTTTCTTTTGCTGTATGCACACAAGCCCCGGCGTGTAAAATTTCTTGTTTGGCACCTCAATCTTTAGCCTTTCTGCCATTCCCGTTTCTGTCAAAACTACAAATTCCTTCAGGTGTGACTTTTTAGCAAAATCTATCATTTGCGAGGTAGAGCATATGATATGTGATTCATCTATAACCTCTCTTGGGCATTCTGGATGCGCCATAACAATTGCGTGAGGATGG
>DATDUA010000062.1:0-8154 GCA_035290605.1 Candidatus Nanoarchaeia archaeon | reverse complement strand
ATTTTCCTTTATTATTTCAATAAAACTCATTGGCCTGTAACTTCCCCGCCATTTGGGCATGCTTGCTGTTTTGCCAAACTTGTATAATTGAAGCCCTGTCTCAGCAACTGCATCTAAAATGCTGGCATTGTGAAAAATCTTGAAAGGAATATTTTCCTTTTTGCATTTCAAAAGCAATGAAATATGCGTTGTCGCGGCAAGGGGCGAGCCATAGGCAAGCAGTGCAATGTCCTTGGTTTTCGCCTCATCAATAAATTTCTCGCCTTCAACCTGCTCCCTGTCCAACCCAATAACCTTTTTTCCAAGAAATTTCTCCAGCTCCTTAGTCTTGTAAGGAAGCTCAATGGTATAGCTTTCCAAATATAATTTTTCACATTTTCCGCATATTTCCCATCCTTCTATGCTTATGCTTTTCACATCCAATCCCAATCCAATTAAATAAAACATGATATGGCAAGAAAAGCGGTATTTTTAATCTTTAGCATGTTATCCCGAAGAACAAAAAACCTTATATACCTTATTATACTTTGAAATATAAAGGAAAGGTTTATAGTTTAAGCCCTATATTTATTATTCGGGAGGAAAACATGAAGAAAACAAACAAGGCAAAGATAGCGATTTTCGGGATTTTGCTTTTATCTGTTGTTATAGTGATAAGCGCAGGCGACATTATATTCAGGGGCGGAAAGCTTGATTTGAGCGATGATTTGACAGTTGACACAAACACCCTGTATGTAGATGCTGCTAATAATAAGGTTGGCATCGGAACTTCCACCCCAACAGAAATGCTTACGCTTGGAGCTGGTGGAAATATTAAAATGCAGGATGGCAATGCTGTGGTGTGGGGAAGCGGAACAGGTGGAACAGAGTTTCAAACTGGAAGTGGGGCTAGCCATACGCTTTCGTGGTATACAAATTCAGTGTTAAGAATGATGGTAAACAGCCAAGGCAATGTTGGCATAGGCACAAAAAGCCCAACCGAAAAGCTTGAAGTTGCTGGCAATGTTAAGGCTACAGCATTCAGCACAGGCGACATAACATTCAATAAGGATGACAAGCCAGTCTGGAGAATGTATGAGGATGAGAATGGCTTATATCTTGAGAGCTTAATTACCGGAAAGAGATACAGGTTTGTTTTGCAGGAGATGGAATAAGCAGGCTAAATTTTTACAGTGCATTTACGCATATAATCATATTTCGGAGGAAAACATGAAAAAAACAAACAAGGCAAGGATAGCGATTTTTGGGATTTTGCTTTTATCAGTTATCATAGTAATAAGCGCTGGAGATGTGATATTCCAGGGCGGTAAGCTTGACTTAAGCGATGATTTTGCAGTTGACACAAACACCTTGTATGCAGACACGGCAAACAACAGAGTTGGCATTGGGACAACAAGCCCATCAACAAACCTTCATATCAAGGGCTCTGTTCCATCAATCAGGCTCGAAGACACAGACTGGCAGAACTGGGACATCAAGGCAACACACACTGCAAATGCAGCCCGGCTTGACATACTAAGAAGTGGCGGAACAGTGAATGTCATGTCTTTTGTTGAGCTGTCAGGCGGAGGTAAGATGGGAGTAGGCACATCAAACCCTCAAACAACCCTTCATCTTAAGCAGACATCAGGAGTAACAGGCATTAGAATGGAGAATGACTGGCAGTCCTGGGACATTGTAACAACCAAGGGAGATCTCTTCTTCAAAAGGGCAGAAGGCTCAGTAACAGAAATGACGCTTGCTGAAGGCGGAAAATTAGGCATTGGCACAACAACACCTTCTGAAAAAATAGAAGTAGTTGGCGCAGTCAAAGCCAGCGAATTCAAAACAGGCGACATAACCTTCAACAAGGGCGACAAGCCAGTCTGGAGAATGTTTGAGGACGAGAATGGCTTGTATGTTGAAAGCTTGATTACAGGAAAGGTTTACAGCATTGTTCTGAGAGAGATAAGCAAATAAAGCATGCAAATAGGTGTATAGCAGTATGCTTTAATTGCGAGAGCAAAATGAGATTCGCAATGAAAAGGATAAATGCCTTATTAGCACTAATTGTAATGTTCATAATAGGCGCAACCCTCGCGATGGCTTCTGTCCCGCTTGTTTCTTCCCTGACAGCAAACGAGGAATTTTTATGCTCTGTTGCAAATGACACCTGGAGTTATTTTAATGCTTCAACAACATCAACAACAGCATCATCCTGCTATAACTGCACTGTGCTGGGGCACGGATTTCCCCGCGGAAGCAAGGACATAACAAGCAATTCTGCAGGATACTCGGCAAATGTGGCTGAGGCTGGATTCTATATGTCATCGGTTGTATCAGCTTATGAGTTGGGGTTTATTGACAGCGCAGCAGCAATGAAAAAATTAAGGCAAACACTGGACACCTTGTATTACCTACAGGGCAATGCCTCTGAGTCATACAAAGGGCTTTTTTACCAGTGGTATAATACAGACAGCGCAAAGCCAAAGAGAACATCTGACTACAGGATTCCCTCTGTTGATAATGCATGGCTTGCCCTCAGCCTTGTTGCTGTCAATAGGTTTGCCTATGAGAGAGGCAATGCTACACTAGAGAATCTTTCTTCCGCAATACTGAAAAAGATGAACTTCAGCTTTTTGTTCAATGAGAATAATGCATTAAACCAGCCCTCAAATAATGAAGCTGGCGACTCAACAAACCCTTATGAAAACAACACATTTGCCCAGTATTATGACACATCAACCTCAAAATATTCCGGAACATTCTGGAACATCTACGGGGATGAGGGCAGGATTGTGGCATTTGCGGCAAGGATTATTGAAAGAAAGTCTGCAGGAAATGGGATAACAATAAATCAGCTTTCAAAATATCTTAACACAACATATCACCCATGGCTTTTTGAGAAAGGAAATTACAGCAGAATAAATGTCACGCCAGTATCATGGACAGGCTCTTTCTTCACCTACTCCTCGCCTGCTATTTTCCTTAAGGAGTTCAGCGAGTTTATGGGCAGAAATGCAACACAGGCGCTGCTCGCCCAGGTGCAATATGCAAAGGATAAGGGCTATGCATATTTTGGCCAGACAGCCGGCTCAAAGATTAGCGGGGGGTATGAGGATTTTGGAACACCGCCTGCGCATTCATGGAACAGCGCCGGCTACAAGGACGGGGGAGTTGTTAATCCCTCTGCAAGTTTTCTGGCTTTAGCCATCGGCTTGAACGCATCATTGCAGAATGATGTGGTAAGCAATGCCCTAGGAATAAGGAACAATTATGCAAATTCATACAGGACATCCTATCCTTATGGCTATGCTGAAACACTCGGCATTAATGCGTCAAATAACGGCTCTGTCTCAAACATATGGGCGAGCTTAACGCACGGCTTTGTTTTAAGCTCAATAGCTGACTATCTCAAAAGCACAATATGGCATTATTTTTATGCTGATTCTGATGCAAGGGCTGTCCATCTTGAATATGGCTACACAAATAACACAGAGATAAAGCAGAAGGCATTTTCATGCCTGTCAAAGCCGGCAGGCACTGGCAATGTTATTCTGAATAACAAAAAGCTCTATGTGAATGGAACAGAGTTTAAAGCCAGGGGAGTTGCCTATCAGCCTGTGCCGATTGGAGAAAGCCCCAATACAGGCTATAAGGTGATGGAGCATCCTGAATTGTTTCAGAGAGATTTTCCAGTATTAAGAAGCATGGGTGCAAACACAATAAGGACATGGGCAAAGGTTGAGAGCAATGCATTCCTTGACCAGGCATATAACAATGGAACTAACTCAATCTATGTTGTAATGGGTATGTGGATAAATCCTGAATTAAATTTTTCAGAATCATCCAACAGGACTTATGTCTTAAATGAGTTTAAAGACTATGTGGCAAGATTCAAGGGCCACCCGGCTGTTTTGGCATGGGCAATCGGCAATGAGGAGAACTACAGGAGCAAGGATGATATTCCTGACTGGTATACCCTCGCAGATGAGATGGCAAGGGCTGCTTATGAGATTGAAGGCATAAAATACCATCCAACACTTATTGTAAACGGCGATTTAAAATATATAGGCAATTCGTCAATGAATTCCAATGATTCAAGCTTAAATTATGTTGATGTATGGGGAAGCAATGCCTACAGGGGATATTCATTCAATGATGTGAATTTTTTCCAGGAATACACGAACAAAAGCTCAAAGCCACTGCTTATAACAGAGTATGGGATTGACGCATTCAACAATTCTGCGCGCGCAGAATATCAGGATATGCAGGCGAAATACGCTGGAAATTTATGGGACGAGATTAATGCCTCAAACATAACATTGGGAGGCATTGTAATGGCATATTCTGATGAGTGGTGGAAGAACAGCACTGGAAATGCAAATGCGCATGACCCTGGCGGCTACTCCGGCCAGTGCGACCAGCCAGACTGCACCAAAGACGAGGAATACTGGGGGATTGTTGCTATAGCAGACAATGGCAGCTCTGTTGATGCACTAAAGCCAAGGCAGGCATATTACACATTAAAGAGCAGGTTTGCAAACAAAAGTGAGATGCTGCAAAAAGGCTTCACATTCAGCTCTTGGTGGTATAATGACTATCTCCAGCCAGTTTCAGACACTTCTCTAGAATTATTGAATCAAACAGGAACTGAATATATATCCTTGATTGTTAGCTGGTATCAAGACACCACTTCAAGCACAAGAATCTACAGAAACAGCACCAAAACACCAAGCGATGCTGCATTAGTTGATGCCATTAATAAAATACACAGCCTGGGAATGAAGGTAATGCTGAAGCCCCATATCGAGGTTGCAGACGGCACATCCAAGACAGAGATACAGCCGTCAAGCTGGAATGAGTGGTTTGCCAACTATACTTCTTTTATAAATTATTATGCAAATCTCTCAGAAACCTATGGTGTTGAGCAGTTTAGCATAGGGACAGAGCTTAAAAAAACAAGCTCAAGAAGTGAATGGAAGAACATAACAGTCAGCGTAAGGAATCTGTATCATGGGCAGCTGGCATATGCTGCTAATTTTGATGAATACAACAATGTAAGTTTCTGGGGCAGTGTGGATTTTATAGGAATAGACGCGTATTTTAACCTGACAGGCAAGTATGACCCAACACCCCTGGAATTGATAAATGGATGGAATAGCTACAAGGCTAATCTTTCCGGGCTTTACAGCACATGGAAAAAGCCAATTATATTCACAGAAATCGGCTACCAGAGCATTAATGGCACAAACATTCACCCATGGTCATCAGCTGGAATTACTGACCAGCAGGAGCAGGCAGATTCATACAGGGCTGCCTTCAAGTCTGTATGGAATGAACCCTGGCTTTATGGCATGTACTGGTGGCACTGGTATTACAACAGCAGCGATGTTGACAGCTTTGGCATTTACGGAAAAACAGCAGAGGACATTGTAAAAAAATGGTACAGCGAACAGGAAAAATTGTACATGAAAAGCCCTGCAAACGAGAGCATGGCTTCTTTTGACAACCTCGGTAATGCTGTTGTAAAAGGTGTTATTGAGCAGAATTCAACCCATGCCGCAACCGCTAATGATGAAATAAGGTTTCAGGACAGGAATGGAAACGATGTTGCAATAATAGATTTGGCAAATGGAAACATTTATATTGATGGAACTCTCTATGAAAACCAGCAAAGCCTAAGCCCTCAGGAAAGCTCTTATGATTTTATCATACAGGATGATGGCGGCAATGCAGTTGCTTACATCAATGAGCAGGGCAGCATGTTTTTAGAAGGAACACTTACGCAAAATGGCAACCCATAATCTACACAGCATTAAGCTGAAAAGAAAGAGAATGAGCAAGAAGATAAAGCTTGTTATCTTATCCAGCATGTTGCTTGTTGCTTTGGCAGTGCTGGCGACATTGCTTTTAATGCCATCAAGCACAGACTACTCATCTTCTATTAAATCTCAACCGCAAAAAAAGGCGCAGGAAGCTGGCATTTTAGCGCAAATTATTCAGTCAGAGGCAGGCGTTAGTGTTGAATCAGAGATATTTGAGGAGCTGGCATCAGCGCCATCAACAAGGGTGATTGTTATGCTAAAGGAAAAGAATGAAAGTGAGGCAGAAGCCAGCATGCAAAGCGCAAAGGATGCATTTGAGCAAAGAAAAATAATAATCAATGAAAACCAGGGCAAGGTTCTGTCCACGCTAAGTGAGGCAGATTTTAGGATAAAGCACAGATATGCAACAATAAATGCATTTTCAGGCTACCTGACGCCTCAGGGCTTGAGCAAATTAAACAACAACCCTAATGTCAGGTTAATTGAGATGGACAGGGAGGTTCATATAAGCATGGCTGAAAGCGCTCCTCTGGTTGGTGCAAACACCCTGTGGGCAGCGCAATTCAACAGCACAAATATAACCGGAGATGGTGAAACAGTATGCGTCATTGACACAGGAATAGATTATGCTCATTCAGATTTAGGCGGCTGCCTTGGAACAAGCTGCAAGGTTTTAAGCGGTTATGATTTTGTAAACAGCGATTCTGACCCAATAGATGATAATGGGCATGGAACCCATGTTGCAGGAACAGTTGCCTCAACAAACAAGACATATAGGGGGGTTGCGCCAGGCTCAAAGCTGATTGCGATGAAGGTTTTAGATGCTGCTGGCTCTGGCTCATTCTCAAATGCAGTTGCAGCTATTGACTGGTGCGTGAATAATAAAACCAAATTTAACATATCAGTTATCAGCATGAGCCTGGGCGACGGCGGGCAGTATAATAATGCCACGCTATGCAATACTGCTTCTGCAGGCATTTCTATAAATGCTGCTATTGGGCAGGGCATATTTGTTGCAGTAGCCTCTGGCAATAATGCATACACAAACGGAATTTCTTATCCTGCATGCGTTACAAATGCAACATCTGTTGGAGCTGTTTATGACAATAATCTTGGCAGTGTTGGCTGGAGCGCTTGCACAGACACAGCAACATCTAAAGACAAGTTTGCCTGCTTTACAAACAGGGACGAGCTTCTTGATGTGCTGGCTCCGGGATATGCAATATACTCAACAAAGATAGGTGGGGGATTTACAACAAAAGGCGGGACATCAATGTCAACACCGCATGTTGCAGGCGCAGCTGCCCTTCTTCAAAATTACAACAAAAAGCTCTATGGCACAGCCCTAACACCACAGAATATAGAAAGCATCCTTAAATCAAGAGGAAAATCAGTTTATGACTCCTCCACCGGATTAACATTTCCGAGGATTAATGCTACAAATTCTGTTTATGCAATACAAACATGCACAGACAGCGATAGTGATGGGTATAACTCAACAGAGGGTGTCTGCGGCACACCAGATTGCGATGACTCAAATAATGCAGCCTATCCTGGAGCAACAGAGATATGCAACAATGTTGATGATGACTGCGATGGAGTGATAGATGAAGGAACAGACTGCAAGCTCAGCTTTAAGAACAGCTCAGGAACAAGCATGGCTTCATTTGATTATTCTGGAAACCTTGTTTTAAGGGGGGTATTGCAGCAAAGCTCAACATATGCTGCAACTGCTAATGACGAGTTCAGGTTCCAAAACAGGAACAGCGAGGATGTTGCAATAATTGACTTAACTAATGGAAATATGTATATTGATGGCGTATTATATGTGAACCAGGGCAGCCTTAATCCTTCAAGCAGCTATGACTTCATAATAAAGAACACAAGCAGCAATGCAGTTGCATACATAAGCGAAACAGGCGATTTATTCCTGAAAGGCACACTGACGCAAAGCGGAAGCCCTTAGACCAATATAAGCTGAGGATTATGCCCCTGTAAATTTCTTGTCATAGCTCTTCAGCATGCAAACAATGGATACCATGAAAATGAACAAAAGTGAGAATACCATGGGCAGTTTTGGCTCAATATCCAAAAATAAAAGCGCAACCGCCAGAACAGCAGAGGCAGGAATCAGCAGGGCAAAAGCCAGCCTGCCCTGAACAAGCTCCTCTCTTGTCAGCCATGCAAGAAAGTAGCCAAGAGGCAGTGATGACAAAAGCACTGCAATTGAAATTATAATTTGAAATGTTAATAGCATGGTATATTATTATTTACGGGCTTTTTATATTTTTGTTATGTAAAAAGCTTGAACAAGGATGTTTTATAATATATAAATCAAAACATAAGA
>DATDUA010000061.1:0-2900 GCA_035290605.1 Candidatus Nanoarchaeia archaeon | reverse complement strand
TCAAAGGGGATTTTGACATTGTGCATACGCATGTTTCCGGGCATTTGTATATCCTAATTATGGGGATACTTTCAAAAATAAAAGGGTTTAAGCATATGCACACAACACACTGCCCATGGACAGACGCATCATTCAGGCCGTTTGTTTTGCGCCCTTTCTTGTTTTTGAATAATCTCTTTTTTAACAGAATGGCGTTTAGGATGGTTGACAAGATAATTGCAATAACCCCTTGGGAGATGGAAACCCTTGAAAGATTTGCCAGGGATAAAAAGCAAATCTCTGTAATCCCAAATGGTGTTGACAAAATCCTGTTTAAGCATGTAAGGGATAATAGATTTAAAAAAACGCACAATATCAAGGAGAAAAATATGGTTTTGTTCTTCGGAAGATTAAATCCAACAAAAGGCCCTGAAAAATTAGCTTTGGCTGCAATAAATATTTCAAAAAAAAGAAATGACATAGCATTTGCCTGGGTTGGCCCTGATGAAGGCAAGGCGCAGGAGGTTATCAAATTGATTAAAGGGCATAAGAATATGCATTATTTAGGCCCAATAAGAGGGAAGGAGAAGATTGCAGAGATGTACCAGTCAGCAGATGTTTATGTTCTTCCAAGCTATCGTGAGGGCTTGCCTCTGACACTTTTCGAGGCAATGGCTTCTGGCATTCCAATTGTTGCCTCGCCTGTCAATGGAGTTCCTTATGAGATGAAAGAGCCGGAAAACGGATTTTTTGCAGGTTACGGAGACATAAAAGCGCTTGAGGAAAACATCCTCAAGCTGATTGATGATAAAAAGCTGTCAAATAAAATTTCCCTGAATAATATGAAAAAAGCAAGGCAGTATGACTGGGATACTATCTTTAAAAGGTACATGACAGAATATAAATTGCTTTTGAATAAGAAGAAATAAACTTTATAAATCTTACAATGAACACGCGAAAAATTTCGGATAAAATAACAACAAGAGAAAGATTAGAAGAAAAAGTATTTCAATGGCGTACGCAAGGTAAAATTGTAGGATTTACTAGCGGCAGTTTTGATATTCTACATGCGGGTCATGTGGATTACCTAGAAAAAGCGAAAGAGAAATGTGACATTCTTATTGTAGGGGTTAACTCTGATGAGTCTATCCGAGGTTATAAATGCCAAAAAAGGTCAATCCTAGCAGAAGAACTATCTAGAGTTACAAGAGTGGCAGGATTAGAAAGTGTTGACTATGTTTTTGTATTTAACGAACTTAGAAATAGAAACAACTTGGATATTTTAAAGCCAGATTATTATTACATTGAAGCAGGGGATTGTGAGATTGACCAATTAACAAGCAAGGATGTTGCCGAGAAATATGGGGAAGAAGTTATAATAATCCCTGCGGAAAAGAAAATATCTACATCAGAAATAATTAACAAAATTCTAGAGTTTCACAGGGATGAAAAGATAGAAATAGAGGTAAAATAAAAAAATGAAAATAGTATTAATATCAACATCAACCTTTCCCTCTGACCAAGGGATAAGGACAATATCTGCTGTCTTGAAAAAGGCAGGGCATGATGTAAGGCTTGTATTCATGGCTCTAAGCGAGGATTATTCAAGGAATTATTCCACACAAGAACTGGAACAGCTGGCTCAAATATGCAAGGGCGCAGGGCTGATAGGGGTAAACTCATATGCATCAACAGCAAAAAGGGCAGCCCGCATTATCAGCTATCTGAAAAGGATGGGAATGCCTATTGTTTATGGCGGGGTTCACCCGACAATCTCGCCTGATGACTGCATTAAATACTCAGGCATTGTCATGGTAGGAGAGGGCGAAGAGGCAATAATTGACTTGGTAAAGGCAATAGAAAAGAAAAAGCCCCTTGATAAAATTAAAAATTTATGGATAAGAAAAAAAGAAAAGTCTGGAATAGATAAAATAATAAAAAATCCTGTCCGAAATCTTTTGGACAATATTGACAGCCTGCCATTTCCAGACTATGAGATAGAAAGCCACTATATACTTGAAAAAGGCAGGATAAGGCAATTTGATGAGCGTGATTTGGCAGGAGCTATTTTCTTTCTGACAGGCAGGGGCTGCCCTTACAGGTGTGATTACTGCTCAAACTCTTTATTCAACAGGCTCTATGAGGGCAAGAGGAAAAAGATAATAAGATGGCACTCTCCAGAATACATAATTGAATGCATTCTCTACCTGAAGAAAAAATTTAATTCCTTGAAGTATTTTGACATAAGGGATGATACCTTCTCCTTCCGCACTTTAGAGGACATAAAAAAATTCTGCTCTTTATACAAGGAAAAGGTAAGGATGAGGTTTAAGTGCCTTGCAGACCCAAAGACAGTCACAGAGGAAAAAATAAAGCTCCTTGTGGATGCAGGTTGCACAGACATCATAGTCGGGATACAGGGAGGAGAAAGAACCAATGCAGAGGTTTATCACCGCATGCAGACAGATGAGGATATCTTGAGAACAGCCAGAATAATAAACAAATACAAGGACAGGCTTGCTGTGATGTATGATGTTATAACCTGCAATCCATACGAAAAGCCAGAGGACATAATAGCCCTGATAAGATTATTGCAAAAAATTCCAAAGCCCTATTTTCTTTCTGTGAACAATCTTGTTTTCTTCCCAGGCTCTCAGCTATACAACCGGGCAAAGCTCGATGGAACAATAAAGACAGAGAAGGACTCTGCAGCAGAGCTTAACTACTGGGACAGGAGCAGGCATATCCTGCTGAAAAAGAAAAACATCTACCTTAACCTGATTATAAACTTGATGAGGGGTGTTGTTACAGAGACAAGGTTTGGCATCATGCCAACCTTTCTAGTTAACTGGCTTCTCAAGCCAAAGAGGATAAGAAAAAATCTAAGAAATCAGTTTCCTTCATATATTGCATGCTATCTT
>DATDUA010000060.1:0-4971 GCA_035290605.1 Candidatus Nanoarchaeia archaeon | reverse complement strand
AAAAAGGGGAATAGTCTTATCAATTCTCTTATTAAGCGTAATGCTTGCATTCAGCTTAATAGCCATTTCTGTAGTTTATGCTGAGGAGAATCAAACCCCTGTTGCTACAACACCTTCTTCTGGCTCTGTCTGCGGAAATGGTGCATGTGAAAGTGGCGAAGAGGCAAGCTGTACCCAGGATTGCGGAACTCAAACCATAACATGCACAGACAGCGACGGAGGAAAGAATTATGATGTAAAGGGAACAGCAAATGATAAATGGGGCGAGAGAACAGATTCCTGCCAGAATGAAAAGCAGATAACAGAATATTATTGCCAGGATGACGGCACTGGAAAGCTGGCTGTATGGACTATCGGCGCTGTTGACTGCCCTTATGGATGCAGTGATGGCGCATGCCTGCCTGCTCCGACGCCTGTCTGCGGCAATAACATCTGCGACAATGAAGCAGAAAAAACAAGTTGCAGCCAGGACTGCACAAGCCTGATAAAATGCTCTCAAAACTCTGAATGCGGGCAGGCAACAACAACAAAATCCTGCGGCTCAAAGATAATGCCTGTTGTTAAATCTGGACAGCCGCAATTTGACAGCTCTTATGCATGCAAATCAGAAAGCAGCTGCTATTGCCAGAGCCCAGGAACATATAATTCAGTATGCCAGTGCTCATTTGGAGAATCATGCAATCCCTGCCAGTATGGTTGCAAGGAAGGAGAGTGCATCTCAGGAACAGATTCTAATGCGCAATGCACTGATTCTGATGGAATAGATTATTACAATCAAGGGAAAGCCTGCATAGACAGCAGCTGCCAGGCAGACATGTGTGTAGGAAATACCCTCTTGGAATATGGCTGCGAAAATAATAATTTGCTGACTTACAATTATTGGTGCCCAAGCAGCTGCCAGAATGGCGCATGCATAAAAGGAGAAACTTCAAAAGAGCAGGTAACATGCATTTTTGCAAATTCCAAAACAAAGCAAGAATGCGTTGCTAGTTCTTCAAATGGCCAAAATAGATGTTCAGGGGTTGAAACCTGCACAGTTGATGTTTCCGGGCAAAAGGGAGATAAGATTGTATGGAAAAGCACATGCGGGGGCTATGCATACACAGTTCTGGATGGCAATAATGAATATGCAAAGTTTGAGTGCGCCCCAATTGCAACTCCTACACCTGTTCCGCCTGAAGAAACTGCAATCGGATTTAGAAATGCATACTGGCAGTGTTATGATGGAACAGAAGATAAGCAGGGCGGAGAAACCTCATGCAAGCCAAGTGAAATCTGGCAGAAATATGCCCAGGAAGCCTGTAACAAGCGATGCATAACAGTCCAGCCAGACAAAGAAAAATGCCTGGCAGGGCAGAATTGCGCGGGATATACAAAATGCGGGGCAAACTCTTTTGCTGTATATAATGAGTGTTCTTTAGGCGGCATTATTGTTCAGCCTGTCTGCGGAAATGGCATCTGCGAAAGCGGAGAGTGGCAGGTTTGTGAGATTACAGCAGCAACCTGCAAAGAAAATGAAACATGCAAGGCATCTGTGGCAAAATGTTATGTGCCCTGCGCCAAGGACTGCCCAAAAGGAATAGAAGGCGTGTATGCAAAATTAGATGAGCAGTTTAAATTGCAGATGAGCCAGGAGGTAAAGTTTGAGAATTATCAGAATTTAGTAATTAAGTTTAATGATTTATTTGTTCCAGGATGCGCCGCTGTTGCACCAGCACAAACAACTGGAACATCTGAAACAACCGAGAAAGTAGAGAAAACAGCGATTATAGAAAAGTATAGTGCAGTAACAGGAAAAGCTGTTTCTTCTGTATTGTCAGAATTTATGACAGCTGCGCCTACAGCTACACAATCATCAACAGCTGTTTCAACATGCGCTGGCAGAGAGCCTTATGCTGTATTGCAGCTGAAAATTTATGGCAACAATGAGAAAACAGAGGTAATAAAGATACAATTAGGCGAAAGAAAACAGGTTTTTGATTTAGCAGTGAGCTTTTTAGATTATGACCAAGAAAACAGGATGGGATATTTTATTGTTTCTCTGGCGAGCGAGAGCAATTTTACATGCCCTCAAGGCTGCATCTGTGATATCTCTGGAAGCATTAAAGAATGCCAAAAAATAGGCGAGTGCCCTGAAAAACAAAAGCTGTGCCCTGATGGAATATGCAGGGATAAATGCGAGATAACAAATATTACAACAGAGTGCAAGTTCGGCTGTTTCTACCAGGACAAATGCCTGCCATATGGCTTAAGGATTAGCGGCTTGTACTGCTCTGTAAGCAATGGCATGAAAACGCAGGCTGCTGCAGCAAACGAGAGCTGCGAGAATAATTTTGAGTGCAAAAGCAATGTCTGCATAGATGAAAAATGCATCAGTTCGAGTTTAATCAAGAAATTTCTTGACTGGTTTAAGGGGATATTTGGCGGCGAGTGAGGCAGGAAAAAACATTAAACATATGATATTTACAGAAGTCGCTCATAAAACTTTGAATTATAGAATAAGTGAGCGATTTAGGTGAAGCGACTCAAGGAAGCGTAACCTGTAAAAGTCTGTTCAACTCTCGCGAATACTTAGAACGAGAGCCAAAACGGCAAGTAGTTTTTCTGAAAGAAAAATTGGCGAAGAGGTTTTTGAAAGTTAAAAATTATCAATAAACTGCGAAGCAAAGTAAAATTGGAGTTTTGGGGCACACGGTTTTTTAGTTAGTTCAGGGGGCACTTTTCATTAGTTTATCTCTTATAGCAGACTCGATTTTATTTTGTAAATCTTCTGTAGTAGCTTGTTCTTGTTCAGTATTTTCTTTACCTTCTCCACCCTTAGAATCATTATCTCTAGAATTTTTTATAAAAAAGAAAGTTGTCGTGATTGCCAATACCAATATAACTACCAAAAAAATAACTATTGCTTTTTTACTCATGGTCCTGCCCTCCAAGGATTAAATTGCTCAAGGTTATTATTTAATTGAGTTAATTCATTAAAATCTAAAGATTTGGAAGTGACCTTAACAAAATTTATATTATAAATGGAACAATCACCAAAATTCTGGCTTTCTTCATTAAATGATTCTATATAAAAGTTTTTCAAACATAATACTGAACATTCAAAAGTTATGCTATCAATTTTCTTATTCTCTTCTATACACTTTTCAAATTCTTTTATACTCATCTTATCATCATCACACATTTCTGTAGAAGAACTCAACCAATCTATACTTTTTGCACAAGTGACCAAATTTTTCATATCTGGAAATAAATTACCAGCATCACTATCCTCTGCTCTAAAAGAATCTTGGATAATTAAATCTTGATTTAATTTAGAGAACCTAACCTTTTCAAAGTCTATTTCTCCATTCTGAGAAATGGGAATAAATAAAGTATACTTAGAAATTTTATCTACAACCTCATCAGAAGCGTAATTTTCTATAGGATAAAATTGGGCCTCAAGAATCCCTCTTGTAACTTCGTTTAAATATTTGATTAAATCTAAAGAAGAAGAGTTTTCATCAACACCCTTAATTAAACCTAAAGAGTAAGAATAATATTTCCCGCCATTGTAATCCAAGTATACAACGGGCGAATTTGTTTTTCCTTTGTCAGTTTCCCAAGATAATTCAACTAATCCAAGCAAAAAAGGTTTATCAAAACCTTCGGAGTCTTTCATTGTTCCTTCAGCAGCCCAAAAAACATTGCTTACTTCAAAATCTTTTGGAATCGCAGAAACAAAACTCGCTAAAACAAATACTAAAAAAATTGCTAAAAGGATTTTTGCTTTCATCTTGATAGAGATAAATTAATTATATTTAAAAAGCTATCTGTTTTCCTTCGGAAAAATCAAAGCGTGCCATAAATTTTAATTCAAAGAAAATATTGTTTAATCAATAGGTTTTTAATTCTTCATGTTTATTGGTTTTAATGGACAATTCAAATAAATTCATCCAGAATTTTGAATCCTGCGTTTTCAAAACCATAAAAGAATGCAAGCTTGCAAAGAAAGGCGATAGAATTGTTATTGCTATGTCCGGCGGAAAGGACTCAGCAACAACAGCATACTTGCTGAACAAGTTTGCAAAGAGGTTTGGGTATAGTATTGTTGCCCTGCACATAAACCTGCATATTGGAGACAAAGAGGGATACAGCGAGAGATGCCTGAATGCTGTAAAGAAATTCTGCTCATCAAATAAAATAAAGCTCCATGTCTATGACCTAAAAAAAGAGGCAGGATGCTCAATCTGCTATATCCGCTCTGGCGTACAGCAAAGGCTTAAGCTGAAGAACTGCGCAATATGCGGGGTTGTAAAAAAATGGATTTTTAACAGGGAAGCCCGCAAGTTAAAGGCAGGCAGGATTGCAACAGGGCATAACCTTGATGATGAGGCGCAGACAGTCCTGATGAATTTTTTCAAGGGCAACCTTATGCTTAATGTGAACTCTGGGCCTGCAACAGGAATTATTAAAGATAAAAAATTTGTGCAGAGAATAAAGCCGCTTTATTTCATGCCCGAGGATGAAATAAGAAAATACTCGCTGCTGATGAAGCTGCCTGTTGTATATGAAAAATGCCCGTGCGCTATTGACAGCTACCGCCTTGTTATAAGGAGGTTTCTTAACAAGTTTGATAACAACACTAAGAGAAAGATTGTTGATAATTTTGCAGGCATGCTGCCTCTGCTTAAGGAAAAAGCAAAATCGGGGTTGGCAGTAAAATACTGCCAGAGCTGCGGCGAGCCCTCAAGAAATGAGACATGCAAAAGATGCCAGCTGATGAAAAATCGCTAAAAATCAAGAAAACTGCCTCGATAGCGAAAAGTTTAAATAGATTGCGTCTTAGAATATATTGGAGGTGATATTATGGATACCAAAAAAATAATTGGAATTGCACAATTAATAATAGGCATAATCTTTTTGGCAGCATGGTTTTTTGTTCCTGTAGATGGGCCAAGATATTCAGCCGCTGCCTGGATGGAGCTATTA
>DATDUA010000059.1:0-5083 GCA_035290605.1 Candidatus Nanoarchaeia archaeon | reverse complement strand
AGGAAATTTAGGCGTTGAATACAGGATAATCCCCATACAGGAGATAGACAACAAAATAAAGGATATTTTTGAAACAAACAACCATAAGATAGAGAACAAGACAGCAAGAGAAAACCTGCATGCAAGAATTCGCGGAATTTTGATGATGCTTGAGTCTAATGATACGTTTTCACTTTTGATTTCAAATGGAAACAAGACAGAAATTGGGCTGGGTTATTCAACATTATATGGCGACATGTGCGGCGGGTTGTCAATTATAGGGGATTTATCAAAGGTTGATGTCTACAAAATATCAAGATATGTAAATGAGAAATTTGGAAAAGAGATAATTCCAGAAGAGGCATTTACAATAAAGCCGTCTGCAGAATTAAGCGAAGGGCAATACGACCCTTTTGACTATTATGTTACATCTCCTATTGTCAACATGCTTGTTGAAAAAAGATTAAGCCCAAACGAAATAATAGAGATGTTCAGAACGCAAAAATTGGATGAAGGAGAATTTGTTAAAGACCCTGAAGGAAAAAGTGCATATGAAAAACATGACATAAAGAGCTTTGCCAAACTGGTGCATGACACATATAACCTGCTGAGAAAGTCTGTTTACAAAAGGCTGCAGGGCCCGCCGATAGTTGTCGTGACAGAAAGAGCCTTCGGCTTTGACTTGAGAGAGACTTTAATAAACAAGTGGGGGGAAAAGCATGAAGCTTAAGTATAAATCATTTAGGGAATACCTGAAGAACAAATATAGTGGCCCATATGCGGCAACTGATGTCATAATAAGGCATGATGACGGCAGGAAAAAAGGAATTATACTGATTGAAAGAAAGAATTTTCCTTACGGCATTGCGCTTCCTGGCGGGATGGCAGAAAGAATGCCCTTTGCAGAAAATGCAGTAAAGGAAGCAAGGGAAGAAACAGGCCTAGATGTCAAGATAGACAATCCAATACAGCCGCTGTGTGTTCTGTCTGATGTTAACCAGGACCCTCGGGAGTTTATTGCAAGCATAACCTATACTGGCGAGGGCAGAGGCAGGCTAAATCCCTATAAAGATGAGGATGCAAAATCTGCAGCAATTTACACCCTGGAAGAAATAGCAGAAATGCTAAACAAGCCAGTCTGGGCATTTCCACACCATACAAAAATACTGAAGATTTACCTCGAGGAAGCAAAAAATGTGATAAAGAGAGGGTAAGCTTGGAGGCGCATATATGCTGGAAGATGAAAGATAAACTTACAAAAAAAACAATAGAGAACCCAAACTTTTCAGTTGTGGTTCCTGGCGGATGCAATGCAAAATGCAATTTCTGCTTCTGGAAAAATACAGGTAAAATGAACATACATCCCAAATACCTTGAAAGGCTGGATTATTTTCTGGAAATAATGCCTCCGCAGTTCAGCCAGATTAGCCTGACAGGAGGAGAGCCAACGCTGAGCCCTTACTTTGCCGGCATATTAAATCTCATTAGCCATAAAAAAAGATATTCCCATGTCGTATTGACAACAAATGGGGCAAAATTATCAGATTTTATCGAAAATTTAGAAAATGCAGTCCAGCATGTAAACCTAAGCAGGCATGCTGCAGATGATGATGCTAATGCAAAAATTTTTGGAACAAAGTCTGTTCCAAACCGCAAAGAATTAGAGAGATTATGCGAAGAATTGAATAACATCGGAATTGATGCCACATTTAATGCTGTTCTGGACAGGGGCTTTAGCTCAAAGAAAGATGTTTACAATTTTATAGAATTTGCAAAAGATTGCGGGGCTAGCGCAGTTTGTTTCAGAGAAAACTGTTTCAAAGAGAAGCATGAAGCATTAGAATCCTCTGCTTTAGAAAAGGAATTCAGCAATGTAAAATCAAAAGAGTACGGATGCCCTGTCTGCCGCTCTGTTGTTCAGTATGTCAAAGGAATGAGGGTGACATGGAAATATTCCATATTAGAGCCTTCAGAAGCAATGGACAGAATATATGAAGCAGTATATTTTCCAGATGGAAGATTAACTGAGGATTGGGCTGGATTAAAAAGTATTTTGAAAAATGAGATAATAACGGAGGTTAATAAAATGAAAGAGAAAGAACTTTACAGAAAGGTTGACAAGCTTTACAAAGCTGTGCAATCTCTTAGAGAAGAGCTTAAGCTGCAAGAAGCGCCGTATGGGCGCGACTACCATCAAAGCAGAAGGCCTTCAAATAAGGAAGATAGTGGAAGTGGCTCTAACTGCGGCGGCGGTCATTGCTAATTCCCTGCACCAATAATCTTTTATAGCTGCGAAGACAAGCATAAACTATATTGCAGAGAGAAAAAATGTTCAGAAAAATACTTGTAACATACAGCGAGAAGCTGGCAGAAAAGCATGCCAGGACAGTTGACAGAGTTAAGAGCCTGCTGAAGGGCAGGAATTTCTCTGTTGTTAAGTCCTATGAGCTGTGCGAGGATAATTTTAAGGATGTTGATTTAGCCATAACTATCGGAGGCGATGGAACTTTTATCAGGGCTGCGAGCTTCATAAGATCAAATAGCACATTTATTTTAGGAATCAACTCAGAGCCGGAATTCAGCGAGGGTGCGCTGGCAAGCATAAATGAAAATGAGCTTGATTTACTGAAAGAGATTCTCGATGGAAGATACAAAATAATATCAAGGGAAAGGGCAAAGGTAAAAAGAAACAATCTCCTGCTAAAGGAACTTGCATTAAATGAGGTTTATGCCGGGGCAGCAAACCAGTTTCATACCTCCAGATACATTATAAAATTCAAAGAAAAAAGCGAAGAGCAGAGAAGCTCCGGCGTTCTTGTTGTGACAGGCTCTGGGAGCAATGCCTGGTATAAGTCTGCAGGGGGATTGCCTTTCAGCTATGCAGAAAAAAATCTCAAGTTTCTTGTGAGAGAGCCATTTTTTGGCAATAGGGTTTTCAAGCCAAAGCTCCTCTGCGGAGAGATTCCAGAAGGCGAAAAAATAGGTTTTGAGGGAAAAAGGCACAGCGGGGGCGTGATTGCAATTGATGCAAACTCTGTATATAATTTTAATTCAGGAGACAAAATTGAGATTGAGCTTTCAGGCTGCCCGTTGAATGTTGTGGTGAAAGAGGATTAGGAGAAAAAATGAAAATGTCAAAAACTCTGAATAAGGATAATGTTCGAGTTTTTGAGCATGTCAAGATTTCACAAAATCTTGAGCACTTTCAGAAATCCAGGATTTCTGAAGCTTTCAAAAAATGCCAAAATTCAAAGAGCATTTTTGAAGTCGGAATTCTCGGCGGCAGCTTTAACCCAATACACAGTAACCATATAAAGATAATAAGAATTATTCTAAACAAAAACCTAGCAGATGAAGCCTGGCTTGTTCCATGCAAAAAGCACGCCTTTGACAAAGAGCTTGCTTCTGTTAAAGACCGCCTTGCAATGATAAAGCTTGCCATAAAAGGAATAAAAAGAGCGAGAGTATGCCGCATAGAATTAAAATGTCAAGGTAAGAATTATACAATAGACACAATAAGAAAATTAAAAGCAAGGCACAAAAAATACAAATTCTTTCTTGTGATTGGCTCTGACATACTGCATGAGATAAAGAAATGGCATAATTACAGGCAGCTTTTAAGGGAAACTGAATTCATTGTGCTTAAGAGAGATGGGTATAGAATAAAGAAAGTTGAGGGAATGAGAATAAAAGCAATAATCGGCAAGGGCGACAGCAAAATCTCCTCTACAAAGATAAGGGAAAAAATAAAAGATGGAAGAAGCATAAAAAGCCTTGTGCCAAAAAGCGTTGAAAAATTTATAAAGGAAAGAGGATTGTATAAAAAATGATAATAAAGCTAAGCAGTGACTTGAAAAAGCAGGAGATATGGGCAAATGGCGTTGAGCTGGCAAGCATCATGGGAAAAGACAGGAAAAATGGAAAAAGAGTTTTAACATATCCTGTAAATAAAAAGGATTATGTTCACACATTCAAAAACCCCGTCCTGGTGACTGACAACTGCAGGATAGCCCGGCTAAATCCGGCTTTAAGAGACACCTTGTTTGCCCTTTACTCCAACAAGCCGAGAATTGTTGAATATGACGGTGCCAGCGTGCTTTGGGACTCTTCTCACATAAATGTCTGGTGCCCCTCAATAGACACTCTGCTGTATGCAAAGGCATTGAAAAAAGCCCTGAAACAGAAAAATAATTTCAGAAAAGCAGTTGAAATCGGGTGCGGCTCCGGATTCCTGAGCAAATACCTGCTGAAAAAGAGCAAAAAGATAAAGTCCTTGCTTATAATTGACATAAATCCATATGCTGTTAAATGCGCCATGGACAATATAAAAGACTGCAGGGCATCTTTCTATGCCGGAGACGGCCTTAAAAAAATAAAGGGGCAGAAGTTTGACTTGATAGTATGCAATCCCCCTTATGTTCCCCGCCCAGCAAGTATAAATGACAATCCATATGAGGGCATAAGCCTGCTAAATCATTTAGTTCATGAAGGGCAAAAATATCTCAACAAAAATGGCATTATAATAACAAATGTCTCAAGTTTATGCTGGAATATTGTATTCAGAAAAAAGCCAAAGATGAAAATGAAGCTCCTGGAAAGCATGAATGTGCCTCTAAAGGTTAATAATATCCTGAATAACAAAAAATGGCTGGAATATCTAGCAAAGAAAGGGCTAAAAAAGCATTACAAAAAAGGCTATGAATACTGGCATAAAATAAATATCATAATGCTGGAGAATCAAAAAAACAATGGGGCACCACACACTAAAGTGTGTGGTTTGTAAAGCCCCTTGTTTTTAGGATGCTCCGAAATTAAAAGCAGTAAGCTACGACCCCATTCTAAAGAATGTGGTTTTAATTTCGGACATAAATAAGTTTAAATCAATTATTCTGAAGCTAAATCATACTCAAAAACAGGCTTGCCGTTTGCCTTTGCTTCCAGTATTTCTCTTTTAGACTGGCTGCCCCCACCAACTCTTACTAAAACATCTATTGAGTTTAGGAATGTCTGGCTTTCTTCTCCCCACTCATTGCCTACTATTACCTTTTCATCAACAGGAAAGCATTCATATTCATTTGCTTTTGAGCATGCTATGCCGGCTGTT
>DATDUA010000058.1:0-7931 GCA_035290605.1 Candidatus Nanoarchaeia archaeon | reverse complement strand
GGACAGCAACCATGTTCTTGCCGACTTCATTAAAGCCGCCAATTGTATATATCTTCATTTTAATATTTTAGTTTATATGAGCCCTCTTTTTGATTCATCCCAACATCAGCAATAAAATGCGGTTTAAATATCTTTGCAGGTGCCAAGAATAAATCAAAAAAACCTCTTGTCTGTTCGTTGGGTTTTTAGGACTTCAAAATCTAAAAGATTTTGACAGCTATCAGAAACTATAAGTTTCTGAAGTGCTCAGAAATGCGTTAAGCATTTCTGACATAATTTTTTAAACTCAATTAGCAATGCATTAGCATGAAAATAAAAAGAGGCGGTCGCATAAAGATAGAGCATAATGCAGGTATTTTGTGGGTTATTGTTACGCTGGTTGTTATCCTGATTTTGTTAGTCAGCTATATAAAAATGCAGGAAAGAGAAGCAAGCAGCAATAGTGAATGTGAATCAGATTCTGGCTGCGTCCTGCAGGAAACAGGGTGCTGCCCATGCACCATGGGTGGGAAAAGAGAGTGCATGAGCCTGGAAAATGCAACATCCTACCAGAAAATATTGCAGGACTGCCCAAGAGACATTGCATGCATAGCATTATACAACTGCGAATTTCAGGATTGCAGGTGCCAAAACAATAGGTGTATGGGAAAATGAGGGCAAGAGGCACAATGCTTTTACTGCTTTGCATTATATTCATAACAGCTGTTTTTTTCTTCGCATCCAACATCTCTGGAAAATCAGTTGATTCTTCTAATGAAAAAGCAGGCACTGCTATTCTTCAGGCGTTTGACAGCCAGGATGCTGTTAGAGTTATGGTTGTAATGAAAAGCCCTGAGGAGATTTTAGAAGACGGTGGCATTAAGATGCCAAAAACACTCAGCCAGAGCGAGAGTGAAAAGCTGAAAAGCTCTGCGAGGCAGGAGTCAATAAGCAATCTTGGAAAGGAAAAAGTCAGGCATGAGTTCTCCTCACTGAATGGGTTTTCTGCCGAGATAACAAAAAGCGAGCTTGAGAAACTGCAAAATGATGCATATGTGAAAAAAATAGAGGTGATTGGCTTCAGGAATATTTTCCTGCAGGACTCTGCCACTATTGTAAACGCAAGCAGGGCATGGAATTTGAGCATTAATGGGCTTAATATCACAGGGCTTGGTGAAAGCATCTGCATTATTGACTCAGGAGTAAATTACAGCCATCCTGATTTGGGCGGATGCTACGGCAACAACAGCAATTCATCATCATGCAAGGTGATTGGCGGCTATGATTTTGCCAATAATGACGACAATCCAATGGATGACCATGGCCATGGAAGCCATGTTGCAGGGACTGCTGCTGCTAATGGCACTTTAAAGGGCGTTGCCCCTGATGCAAGAATTGTTGCAATAAAAGTGTGCAATGCCGCGGGGGCATGCGGCGATGATGATTTAAAGGCGGGGATTGACTGGTGCGTTGGAAACTCAACAAGCCTGAATATTTCTGTCATAAGCATGAGCCTTGGCAGCGCAGCACTCTATACTGATTACTGCGACTATGTTGACGACGCGCTTAATATAACCAGCTCAATAAACAGCGCAATTGCAAAAAACATTTCAGTAGTAGTTGCAACAGGAAACAATGGAGATTACACTGCAATAGCATCACCCGCATGCATAAAGAATTCAACAGCTGTTGGCGCAACTGACAAAACAGGCTCTATTGCAAGCTACAGCAACAGGAATAATCTGACTGACCTCTTTGCCACCGGCTCAGCAATAAACTCAACAACATGGCTCTGCCCCAATGGATTCACAAGCTGCGCTAATGGGTATGCCTCTGCCTCTGGAACATCAATGGCCACCCCCCATGTTTCTGCTGCATTCGCCTTGCTCAGGCAGTTCAAAAAAGCAGAGAAAAACAGGGTTTTAACCCCTTCAGAAATCCAGAACTCCTTAAACACTACTGGAAAAGCAATAGCTGACGCAAGCAGCGGGCTTGTCTTTTCGCGCATAAACATCTACGCTGCTGTGTTAAGCCTTGATGAAACAGCGCCAAATGCAACATTAACCGCTCCGGCTGACAGCAGCATTATCTCAAAAAATGAAACATTTTCATGCAATGCAACAGACTGGCAGCTGAAAAACATCACATTAAAAATATTTAATTCCTCTGCATTGTATTATGAAAACTCAACAAATATCTCCGGAACATTCGGCCAGGCATCACTAAATGTGACGAATATGCCCATTGGCACATATAACTGGACATGCACTGCATTTGATGCTGTAGGAAATAGTTTTACAGCAACAAATTTCACTTTTGCAGTTTCTGGAATTGAAACTGATTTGCTCTCCCCTGCAAACAATACCTACAAAAGCTGGAATAACACTAATTTTAGCTGCAGTGCGAGAACATATCCCGGCAAGCTGGCAAACATGACATTTTACCTCTGGAACTCAACTGCCTTGGCTTATACTGAAACAGCCAATGTTTCTGGCACTGAAAATTCAACCCTGTTTAATTACACATTTGCCTATGAAGCAAACTACGGGTGGAACTGCCTGAGCTTTAATAACGGCTCTAACAGCTCTTTTGCCAATGCAAACTTTACATTTGTTTATGATTCAACAAAACCGGCAGTCAGCTTGGTCTCTCCTGCTAATGGCACATCAACAACAACCGCAGCACAGGAATTTTCCTACAATGTTTCAGATGATTTTGAGATATCAAACTGCAGCCTGATTTTAGATGATGCTGTCGACCAGGCAAGCGCAGCAATAACAAAAGGCACAACGCAAACATTTTCAAAGATGCTGTCTGTTGCAAGCCACATATGGAGCATTAACTGCACAGACTCTGCAAATAACCAAGGCAATGCAACAGCAAGGGCAATAACAATCCAGGGCGGGGGAAACAACGGCGGAGTAGGAGGCGGCGGAGGAAGTTACAGCAGTAGCAGCAGCACAACGCAGGCGAATAAGGCGAGCATCACATACACACTAAGCGCAGGGCAGTTTGAAAGTGGCTATAGCAAAGATATTGGAAAGAACGAGCAGATTAAAATTGAAGTTGCCAGAGAAAGCGCCAGCGGCGCTGTTGAAAGCCATTATATGAAAGTTGATGATGTAGCAGGGCAGGCAGTAACAATCACCGTTTCATCAACACCGCAGACAGCAACACTGGCGGTTGGCGGGGGGAAAAGGTTTGAGGTTACAAACGACACATTCTATGACATCTATGTAAAGCTTAACAGCATAAACAGTACAGCAGCCAGGGCAAATATCACAATAAAGGCAATAAAAGAGCCTGTAGAAACAAGCAATCCAGATGAGAACACCTCAAACAGCACAGGAACATCAGCATCAATCGCAGGGAATGTGGTAAAAGATGATAAGGGAAAGATATTTAACTATAAGAATATTGCAATAGCAATATCAGTCATAGCCATACTGCTTATATTCTTTGGAATCAAAAATGCAAGAAAAAAGACTTAAGCCAAGCATGAGAGAAAAGAAAAGATACCTTCTTCTTGAAACAGGCGCATCAAGAAATGAGATAGAGCAGGCAATTCTTGATTATGTTGGGGTTTTAGGATATGCCAAGGCAGCGCCAGTTTTCATAAAATCAAACATTATTGCTGTCAACAGGGAAGAAGCTGACAAAGTCAGGGCGTCTTTTGCTCTTGGAGAAAAGCTGATTAAAATCAGGAAAGCCAGCGGAACCCTAAAGGGGCTGGCATAATCTGGATGAATGCGCATAAAATGGCAGATTACAAAACCGAAAGCGATGAGAGATATCATGAATTTAGAAAGAGATTCGACAGGTACAAAGAAAAATTGGACAGGGGGAATAATCCTGAAGAACTGAGAGAGGAAGCAGAAGAAATAAACAAGCTGTATCTAAATTCTATGAAAAGAATACGCCCACACAGCATATGGTGGAACAAGATACATGATAAAATAGGGATGATTCAAAGGATGTCTGAAAGAAAACGCCTGAAAAGCGGGCTTGTGGGAAAGGTTGCCGGAATTGTTGCAATAACAAGCCTTGCTTTATCATTCCTGTTTTTCACTCCAGCCACAACCGGCTTCAGCGTAGCTGATTTAAGCGAGAAGACTGCAAGCATGATTGCCGTAATCTTCTTTATCATCGGCATTATTGCAAGCTTTGTGCATTTCAAGAACAAGATATAAAATCCATGATGATTTTGCAGGCGCGCATGGATTCTCGCGCGCTCACCAAAAGCTTTAAAAAGCCGCGATATTTAAAATTATATCGCTGAAAAGAAGTTAAATTTTTGATTATCAGCTTCTATAACATGGAAACTCCTATGGATATGCAACACCAGGTAATGGGCTACGACAGAGCTGCAACTATGTTCTCGCCTGACGGCCATTTATTGCAGGTGGAATATGCAGAAAAAACTGTAAGGCTTGGAAGCGCAAGCATCGGAATTGTCTGCAAGGACGGCGTTATCATAGCAGCAGACAGAAGGGTCAGGGACAAGCTTATAAGCTCAGAATCAGCAAATAAGGTTTATGAGATAGACGAACACATAGCTGCAAGCGCTGCTGGAATACTGAGCGACGCAAGGGTTCTGGTGGAAAAATCACAGGTTTTGGCGCAGCAGCACAGGGTGACATATGACTCTCCTATAGACACTGAAACAATAATAAAAGAAATCGCAAATACAAAACAGATGTTCACGCAGTATAGCGGGGCAAGGCCTTTCGGAGTTTCAATTCTCATAGCAGGCATAAATGCAAAGCCGCATTTGTATGTGTCTGATGTTACAGGAAACTATTTTGCATACAAGGCTGCAGCAATAGGGGAGAATGACGAAAGAATAAGGGAGATATTAAGAAAAGAATATGATGATGGCATAACAATCGAGGCGGGAATAAAGCTTGCATTAAAAATATTCAAGGAGCTTTTAGGAAAAAACTTTGACATTGTGAGATTTGATGTCGGCTATATCGAGCTAACTGAAAAAAAGTTAAAGAGGATTGAGGGCGAGCAATTAAAGAAATACCTGAAATCTTAAGACTTCAGAAATCTCTGATTTCTGAGAGTGCTCAAAATTCAGGAATTTTGACATTATAGCAAAAAATAAATTATATCACAGATTAACAGCGCAGAAAACGATTAAAAACTCAGATACAATAATTTTGAGTTATATTATAGTTTTTCTGAAGCCTGCAAAATAACATGGCTAATACAACAGCAAGAATAAAAAAATGCGGAAAGGAATTTGAAATTATGGTTGACTTAGACAGGGCATTGCAGCTTAAAGAAGGCAAGAATGTTTCTGTCAATGAAATACTCGGCATAGATGCTGTATTCCTTGACTCAAAGAAGGGGCAGAAGGCCCCTGAGAGTGATTTGCAAAAAGCATTCAAAACCTCTGATATATATGCTGTCGCAGCAATAATAATAAAAGAGGGGCAGGTTATGCTTCCCCTTGAATACAAGAAAAAGGAAAGGGATGAAAAGACAAAGCAGATTATAGACTTGCTGCTCAGAAATGCAATAGACCCAAGAACCGGCAGGCCGCACACGCCTGAAAGAATAGCAAGCGCTCTTGAAGAGTGCGGCATCAGCATAGAAAACAAGCCTGCTGAAGAGCAATTAGGAAAAATAATCGAAAAAATAAAGGGCATTATTCCAATCAAGATTGAAACAAAAAAGATTGCACTGACAATTCCGGCAGTCCACACAGGCAAGGCTTATGGGCTGTTGAATGCGTACAAGGAAAGCGAGGAATGGCTTCCTGACGGCAGTTTGAAATGCATTTTAAATATCCCATCAGGAATGCAGATGGATTTTTATGATAAAATCAACTCCATGACTCATGGCGCGGTTTTAAGCGAGGAAATAAAATGATGGAAAAAGGCGAAAACAGGATTGAAGCCATCCCGGAAGACAGGGCAGAAAAGACAAAGAGAAAGCTTGTAGTTCCAGGCGAAGTAATCACAGAAGGGGAAGACTATCTGCCGGGAGACGGGGCTCGGAGGGAGAAAAAAGAGATAATTTCAAGCAAATTCGGGCTGGCAGAAGAGTCAGGCAGGATTATCAAGGTTATTCCCCTGTCCGGAGTGTATATCCCGCGAAGAAGAAATATAATTATAGGCAAGGTAACTGATGTCACTTTCAATGGATGGGTAATAGACATAAATGCCCCCTATCAGTCATTCCTGCCTCTTATGGAATCTCCAAGGTTTGTGAGCAAGGAGAACATAACTGATTATATGGACATAGGAGACATGATTTGCGCCATGGTTGATTCTATCAAAAGAAAAGGCGTTGACCTGACAACAAAGACGAGTAGGGGGCTGGGCAAGCTTGAGGATGGAATGATAATCAGCATAAACTCAAATAAAGTCCCGAGAATTATAGGCAGGGAAGGCAGTATGATAGGCATGATAAAAGATGAGACAGGATGCAATATAACTGTTGGGCAGAATGGAATTATATGGATAAAGGGAAACGGCATAGATGACGAGCTTTTTGCAAAAGATGCAATAATGTTTATAGCAAACAAATCCTTTGTTGAGGGGCTTACGGAAAAGGTAAAGGAATGGTTTGAAAGCAAAAAGAAAAGATTAAAAAAGGAAGTAAAAGAAGAAAAGATTAAAAGCGCAGTGGAATAAAAGGAAAATGACAAAATATAATTATTCAATAAAAACAGAAAGAAATGAAAAGGGAAAGCCAGCACATGCCTATGAGGGGGAAAGAAATGTCAGCGAGGGTGTTTGCGGCCCTGAAATTAAGCAGGTTTCATGCATGGATGAAATGGCAAAAAGAATTACACCCAATATTGAAGAGTTAATGAGGTATAATCCTCATATTTCAAAAATAGAAATAAAGGTTGAGGAAATAAAATAAAAAATGGCATACACAAAAAGAATAGATGGAAGAAAGTTTGATGAGACAAGGGAGATGAAGGCAGAGGTAGGAGTCATACCAAATGCTGATGGCTCTGCTATGTTCTCTTTTGGAGATACTGTAGCAATAGCTGCTGTCTACGGCCCAAAGCCGCTTCATCCACAGCACCTGCAAAACCCCCAGAAAGGCATAGTAAGGTGCGTTTATGACATGCTGAGCTTCTCTGTTACCCAGAGAAAAAAGCCAGGGCCAAGCAGAAGAAGCCAGGAGATAAGCAAGGTGACAGAATGGGCTCTTTCCCCTATAATAAAAATAGGCGAGTTTCCAAACACAGTGGTTGATGTCCATATTATGATAACGCAGGCAAATGCCTCAACAAGGTGCGCTGGAATAAATGCAGCATGCATCGCGCTGGCTCAGGCAGGAATTTCCATGTCAGAGATGGTAAGCGCTGTTTCTATAGGTAAGATAGACGATAGAATTGTTGTTGACTTAATAAAAGAGGAAGAGGACTATGAGGAAGGCGAGGGTGCAACAGACATTCCAATGGCTTTCTTGTCAAGAAGCGGAAAGATCTCACTGCTTCAGCTGGACGGAAAGACCTCTCCTGAAAAATTAAAGGAGGCAATAGAGGCAGGAGAAAAGGCGTGCAAAATGATTCATGAACTGCAGGTAAGTGCATTAAAGAAAATAAATGACAAAGATAAAACAGGCAATTAATAAAAAATGGAAGTTTCAAATCTGACAAAGAAAAGGATAATCAACTATATGAAAGAAGGAAGGAGATTTGACAACAGGGCTATGCTGGATTACAGGGATATAAGCATAGAGCTGGGCGTGTCAAAAAATGCAGAGGGCTCTGCGAGAATAAAAATAGGAAACACAGATGTTATAGCGGGCGTCAAGCTTGAAACTGGAGAGCCTTACACAGACCATCCTGATGCAGGCACTTTGATAACAACTGTTGAATTTCTTCCAATGTCATCTGACAGGTTTGAGCCAGGCCCTCCAAGAATAGATGCTATAGAAACTGCAAGAATTGTTGACAGGGGCATAAGGGAGTCAGGATT
>DATDUA010000057.1:0-2685 GCA_035290605.1 Candidatus Nanoarchaeia archaeon | reverse complement strand
CAGTGTATTAAAATCTTTCGGTTTTATTGTTTTTATATAGTAGTTACAATTAGCAGAGATTGCGGCTAACTCCTTTTAATGCGCCAGAGCTATTTAATCCTTGCCAAAAACAAGCCTTTTTATTTCTTCCTTTTCAAAAGCAATTTATATTCTGTCATGTACCTTTTAAAGATAGTGTCCCAGTCATACTGCCTTGCTTTTTTCATATTATTCAGGGAAATTCTATTTGAGAGCTTTTTATCATCAATCAGCTTGAGAATATTTTCCTCAAGCGTTTTTATATCCCCATAGCCTGCAAAAAATCCATTTTCCGGCTCTTTCATCTCATAAGGAACTCCGTTGACAGGCGAGGCGACTATTGGCAAGGCAGAAGCCATTGCCTCAAAGAGAGTAAGAGGCAAGCCCTCCCTGTAGCTTGGAAGAACATAAACATCTGCTGACTGGTACATCTCTGCTATCTTGTCTTTTCCCCTTATTGCGCCAAGATAGTGCATATTCTTGTGCCCTTTAATCAATCCTTTCACCTCATCTGCCTTGCCTTCATCAGGGCCAACCCAGGCAAATGCAATGTCATCTCTTTTTTTTGAGATGCTTAGCGCAGCCAAAGCCAGTTTTTCAGGGCCTTTTGTTGGATTTAACCTGCCAAAAAACAAAACCATATTTTTTTCCTTGATATTGTTCGTTTTTTTAAATCTATTATCCTTTACATGCTTAAACAGGATTTTGTCAACACCATTTGGGATTACAGATATTTGCTTTTTATCCCTGGCAAATCTCTCAAGGGTTTCCATCTCCCAGGGTGTTATTGCAATTATCTTGTCAACCATCCTGAATGCCATTTTGTTGAAAAAGAGATTATTCAAAAACAAGAAGGGGCGGAGAACAAACGGCCTGAATGATGCGTCTGTCCATGGGCAGTGTGTTGTGTGTATATGCTTAAACCCTTTTATTCTTGAGAGCATTCCCATAATCAATATGTATAAATGCCCTGAAACATGGCTGTGAACAATGTCAAAATCTCCTTTGAACTTCCAGAAAAGAGAGGGCCAGATAAATGTGTTTAAGGAAAGCCTGAACCAGAAAGGCAGCCGGTGTATGTGAATTCCCTCAATAATCTCTTCTTTTTTCTCTATTATTCTGTTCTTGTCTGAATCACAGCAAAAAACATGCACCTCATGCCCCTGCTTAACCTGCCTGCTTGCCAACTCATACATCACCTGCTCCACTCCGCCAAATGCCGGGAGAAAAAACATGTTTACATGGGCGATTTTCATCTTTTAATAAATATTAAGATTTATTTTTGAGGTAAAGTGCCTTTTCTATGAGCCACCTGAATATTTTAAACCTTGCCCTTAAGAACTTCAGAGGCTTTCTAATCAGGCGCACAAGTACTGACTGATTGGTTATCTTTTTATATCTCTCAAGAACCTTCTGCTTGTCTTCTTTCTGCCCCATTATCTCAACCTGCGCCTTGCAATTTCCAAGCCACCATGCAATCTCTGTAAATGTGCTTAGGTATGTGCCAAGGATATGCCTTGTTTTGGCAAGCAGTAGCAAATCAATAAGCGCGTGCTGTATGGACTCTTTTGAGCTTTTATCCCAATTTTTTCCTGAAAAAACAATTATCTTATTGCCAAACTCTCTGATAAAATTCTGTTCTGTCTCCTTTGAATCTGTGGCTAAAAAGAATCTTGTCTTGGGATTTTTTTCAATAATCTGCCGCATCCTTTCAAAGAACCTTTCATCGCTTGAAACACTGCCCCTTCCGTCTGCATTAAGCAGGAACTCTGTCCTTCTTGCGTGCACGCCAACAATATTCTTGAAATCATATTTTTTAGTGAATTTGCCAAGAGTATCTCTTATGCCTTTTGCAGGAGCAAGCTTTTTTATGTATTTTAAAAATTCTTTTCTTAAGCTCTGGGGAATTCTTTCATACTCCAAGTCAATATATCTTCCATTGTTTTCAGGGAATATTCTTGCAAACCCTGCAGGAATTTCATCAGGCAGGAGAACAAAACGCCATGCGCTGAATATGGAATATTTTTTGCTGTTGCCGGCAAAATCATTATATGAACTGCACTCAAGAAAGTTGCCATCTTTTCTTATTTTGCCAAGCTCTTTATCGCTTATCTCCCTTATTTTAACTGCCTTTGCATTGCTTTCAAACAAGCCAGAAAACCCTGCCCCACAGGTAAAACTAACAGGCCAGTGTAAAAGCGGCTTTTGCCTTGCAATATCTGCAAGCCGCAAGACAGAGGCAATGCATTTTATCCTGTTGCACAGCCCCGCATCTCGTGCTGGAGAGGCGATAATAAATTTTTCACTCATTTCAGAAATAAAAAATCAGGTTTTATATAGTTTGTGAAAACAAAGACCAAAGGTTTTTGAAACTTCAGAATTCCACAAACGGAATTCTGATAGCTTCAGAAACTTTATGTTTCTGATAGTCCTCGAAAATCTTTTGATTTTCGAGATGCTCAAGAACCAGACAAAGTTGGACAGGTGGTTCTTGACATCCTATAAGAGGAAGGGGTAAAGACCCAAGGTTCTTGACATCCTATACAAAGAAAGGATATCTTTGGAACTTTATAGAAATTCATCATATATTTTTCATTATAGTTTTGTTTAAATATGGCAAATAAAGAGGTAATTTATGGAAAAAGTAGGAATTGCATTAATTGGATG
>DATDUA010000056.1:0-9068 GCA_035290605.1 Candidatus Nanoarchaeia archaeon | reverse complement strand
TCTGGCTGCAGCAGGAAGCGTGGAAAGTACAGTGCTTATTACAATTAGAAATATTGATGGTATTAGTTATGCTATGACTCCTAGTGGCCAGATTCTTGGGCAAGTTGGAAATGGAATGAGAATATTCAAAATTCCTGTTACCGCTGGAACTGCAAGTGGTATTGCAGCCAAGTTTTCAATAGCTCCAGGAGCTGTAGGTAATGGGGTTGTTGAGGGTTTATCTTTAGTACAGGGTTCAAAAATTGTTAGTGAGACTGGGCTGATTCTTGGTGAAGTGGGTGGTGAAGGAACTTTAATTGCCTCTAAAGGAGGACTCAAGTTTGCAAGCAATGCTCTTCTTAAAGCAGCCCCTGTTCTGCAAAAGGTGTCACTTGTTCTTGCACCGGTAACTTTGGCAAGTGCGATGTGCGATGTCGGGGCGCTTACTGTTAGCATAATTGATGCTAGTGATAGCCTTGAGGTTATGGATGAAAGTGCTAAAGCAGCAGATGAACAAATGGGGCTGTTGGTTGAAACTGTTACTGAAAAAATGATAGAAATGGATGAAAGGTTACATGATGCAGAAGGAAAATTGGATGCTCTGCAGGATAGTTATCCTAATGATTATGAGCGCCTTAAGGAAATGTTGCCTGTGAAAGATTTTAATATTGCTGTAACACTTTATGGCATGTTTGAAGAAAGATATAATGAATATCTTAATAATGATGTGAGGATAGAAATAGGATTTGTTAATTCAGCTATATCCAACATTAAATCTGGCTTTGGCTTGTGGGGAACTCCAGAAAGAAGCTCTGCATTTTCAGATGAAGAGTATGCAGAATTACTTTCACTCGAAAGGCAAATAAGAGAGAGATTAGTTGAAATCGCTGAATCAGCAGACGATTTATCTGAGGAGATGGGGGTATTATCCGAATTATCTTGATGTTTCTAACAAATAATTTTATGTTTAGGCGAGCGCATTTATGGCTTTTTTATAATTTCTTACCTGTTAAGAAAAACAACCATTTTAGCAGTAATTTTCTTACTTGGTATGAAAAGGTTTATAAAGCATAATCTCTTTTCTTACCTTATATGAAAGAGATTGATGAAGAAAAAGAAGGGAAAAAGGAAGATACAAAGGCAGAAGTGCTTGAAAAGACTGCAAAAGAATACTTTGAAGCTGCTGAAGATGAATTTAATAAATGCAGGCTTAATTCTGCTGTTGTTCTATTTTTCAAATCCTTGGTGGCTTTAATTGACCTTTATATTTTGCAAAATACAGGAAAAACACCCTCTTCGCATACAGAGAGGTTTAGAATAACGCAGGAAAATTTTTCAGATGTTTATGATATTCTTGATAAAGATTTTCCTTTTTATCAGGATAGCTATAATATATTTATGACTAAAGAATTGGCGGAGGTGATAAGAGAAGATGCAGAATATGTGGCTGAAAAAACCAGCATTGAATTATAGCAAGGATATACTAGGCATTGTTCAGTTTGGCTCTTCTGTTATAGAAGGCTCAAAGCCAAATGATGTGGATATTGCGGTTATTTTCAAATGCATTCCATTAAAGCAACAGCTTGAAGAATCGCAAAAAATTAAAAAACAACTTGAAAAATTCTCGCAATTGCCTGTGCATATAAAATCTTTTGATTTTTATTCCTTTTTTAACAAAGGAAATTTCGCAAAGGAAGACATCTTATTTTATGGCAAGAACTTGATATCTGGCGAGCAGTTTTCCAGACTTTTTGGGATGTCTGCCAAACTGCAGGTTTATTATTCCTTAAAAAATTTAAAAAAGAAGGACAAAATAAGATTTAACTATTTGCTTAACGGAAAAAATGGGAAATATGGGCTGCTCAGAAAATATAAGGGCTCGCTGGTAAAACCAGGATTAATTGAGATAGAACCACAATATGAGAATATATTTGTAAATGCAATAAAAAGGTTTATCTCTGATTTTGAGGTTAAAAGAGTTCTTTTTGAATAACTTTTTTTTAGTTTTAGCGGGGGCGAGCGCATTCATTTTTCTAATTTTCAATCTGCTCTTGCTGCGAAGTTCCTTGCCTAACCAAACAATCTTTATGTTCTCTTGCTGTGGGCATCCTCACTGATGTTGTGGTGCTCCTCGTGCCAAAAATCTTGAATGTTTGTGTTGATTTTTGGGCACATCAAAAATGCTCTTTTGTTCACGCTGTCTGTTTCAACTCGCAGAAAGCAAAGGCATTTTTGGGGTGCTCAAAAACTCAAACACGCTCTGTGGCTTTAGCCCAGAGTTTTTGACATGCTCAGAAATCCAAAACTATGGGGATTTCTGACACTATGGAACATAAAGATGCGGGGGGAAGGAATCGAACCTTCGCAGGCACTAAGCCATCAGCTTTCTCGGACTTTCACTCGTTAATATGAGTTTTTTAGCCTCATGAAAATCCTCACCTAAGGCTGACCCGTTTGGCCGCTCCGGCACTCCCGCATAAGAGAACCAAGTTTCTCTTATCAACTCTCCTTTACAGTTCTTGAAGAAACAGCAATATAAAAATATTGTTATTGATTTATTTGGGTTAAGTTTAAAACCCTATCTTGCTTTTTGTGCATATGGACAAGGATTCAAAAATAAACTCTTCAAGACTTCAAAAATCAAAGATTTTTGATAGTGCTCAAGAACCCGAGCACGTCTTGTGCTTTAGCGCAGGGTTCTTGAGACTATGGAATGTATGCCCAGCATGCGGCGAGTGGTGGAACATTGATATAAAGATTTGCCCTGACTGCAAAGAAAGCGGGAAAAATGTAGAATTAATAGCTAAATGCGCAAATTGCGGAAAGACGGCTAATGAGTGCGAGTGCGAATACAAACTAAATTGATTTTTTTTACAGCGTTTTCCATGACTTCAAAAGTTCTTTTTTCTGTATCTATTTTTGCCTTGACGCCTATTGGCAAGGTGATATTTTTGCATACATGCCCAAAATCAACATTATAAATTATAGGAAATTTATAATCTTTTGTTATATCTAAAACCACCTTCTTAATTGTCATGTTCTTATATGGGGGGCAGTCAAAAAGATTTCCTATAGCCATTCCTTTTATCTTGTCAAACACCCCGCATAATTTGAGGTTCATCAGCATTCTGCTTATTTCTGAAGCATCCTCGTCTAACTCTTCCCAGAAAAGTATTTTGTTCTTGTAATCTGGCATAAATTTTGTTCCATTTAGGTTTTCTAGACATCTGAGATTCCCGCCAATCAATCTGCCTGCACCCCTGCCTTTTTTAATAACCTCAAAATCTTTTATTTTTTCCTTATACCCTGGATTTGTCAAAGCTTCAAGCATATATTTTATGTTAGCGCATCTCTTTAAGTTATGCTTTTTAAAATCACAGTGATAAATTCCTGAGATTATGTTAGGGCCATGAAATGTAATTAATCCTGTTTTCTCATGTATAGAGGTTGTTAGATAGGTAATATCACTCATGCCTATGAATATTTTTGGGTTCTTTTTAATCATATCAAAATTAATCAAAGGAAGCAGCCTGTTAGCGCCAGAGCCTCCGGCGGCACAGAATATTGCCTTTATCTGCTTGTCTTTGAACATTGCATGTATATCGCCCGCTCTTTTTTCATCATTGCCTGCCATAAACCCGTATTTAGAATAAACATGCTTGCCTAACTTGACATTAAATCCCAATTTGTTCAGAAGTTTGATGCTGGGATGCACAAATCTTTTTGTTAGTGAAAATGATGGAGATATTACTCCTATTGTATCACCCCAAACTAACCTTTTTGGTTTTATCATTTTTTTTGATTTCCCCAGTCTCTTTTAAGCGCTATTTTCTTATCCTGGCTCTATGTATGTGAATTCCTTGCCTTCGTAGTTTTTCAGTTTTATGCTGCTGCCCTCTTCCTTGACAACATAATTCGGCGTTATTGGGATTTTTCCCCCGCCGCCTGGCGCGTCTATGACAAAATGAGGAACGCACATGCCTGATGTAAATCCCCTTAAGCTTTTTATAACATCAATGCCTTCATTGACTTTTGTCCTGAAATGGTTTGTGCCTTTGGTTAAGTCTGCCTGGTAAATATAGTATGGCTTAACCCTTATTGCCAGGAGCTTCTGCACCAGCTTTTTCATAATAGCAGGGTTGTCATTAATGCCTTTCAGCAAAACACTCTGGTTTCCAAGCGGAATGCCTGCGTCTGCAAGCATCTCGCAAGCGCGCTTGCTTATAGGTGTAATTTCATTTGGGTGGTTGAAATGCGTGTTTATGTATATAGGATGGTATTTTTTCAGCATTGCGCACAGCTCTTGCGTAATTCTTTGCGGAAGAGTGCATGGTACCCTCGTGCCTATTCTTATGATTTCAACATGCCTGATTTCCCTTATGCTCTTGATGATGAATTCAAGCTCGCTGTCATCAAGAAGAAGTGGATCGCCTCCGGATAGGAGAACATCCCTTATCTCTTTATGCTCTTTGATGTACTCAATGCCTTTCAGGATGTCTTCCCTGCTCATTGTTTTGTAAGGCATGCCAACTTTTCTTTTTCTTGTGCAGAAACGGCAGTACATGGCACACCTGTTTGACACAAGAAGCAAAACCCTGTCAGGATACCTGTGCGTCAGTCCGGGAACGGGACTGTCAGTTTCCTCATGCAATGGGTCTTCCATGCCAAAATCATCCTCTATCTCCTTAATATCCGGAATGCACTGGTTCCATATTGCATCATCCTGCTTTTTTATCAGGCTTAAATAGTAAGGGTTAATGCTCATGGGGTATTTTTTAACCACCTTTTCAATATCTTCTGCATTGATGCTTACCTTATCCTTAAAGATAGCGCAAAGCTGCTCCTCATTCACAATGCTTTTTTTAAGGATGTCTTTCCATAATGGGATTATAACCTCCTGCTTAAGCTTTTGCTTGAATACCTGCTGCCCCGACTGCTTAATTTCCTGCTTGTTCATTGTTTTCTCCCCTGCCTTTTGGCAGCGCATGTTATGATTTTGTCAAGAAGCTGGGAATATGTCATGCCTGCTGCATAAGCGCTTCTTGGAAACCAGTATGTCGGGTCTATGCCTGGTGTAGGGTTCAATTCAAGAATGTAAGGAACTCCATTCCTGTATATCATGTCAATCCTGCAGAAATCCTTGCAGTTTAGCGCATTGTACGCGCCCTTTACAGCATTGTTCAGCTTTTCAGCCATCTCCTTTGAAATTTTTGCAGGGCATATTGAGGTTGATGAAGGGGTTACCTTTACCCTCTTGCCCCATTTTTTAAGCAGAGGAATTACCGGGTCGTCAGGATTCCACAAATCTGTCCTGGTGTCTTTTTCAAACACAACCTCTATTATCGGGAGGGTTTCAGGAGGATTTCCTACGAGCGGAATTGTAAACTCCCTTCCTTCTATGAACTCCTCAATCAGGACAGGCTCTTTGTAAACACTAATCAGGTGCTTAAGCTTTTTTCTTAGTGCATGCTCGTTCTCAACAACAGATTCCTTGTCAAGCCCCATCTGGGAGCCCTCATGGACAAGCTTTAGTATTATTGGATAGCTTAAATTCTTGCTAATCTTCTCGCTTGCGCTTTCAACAACCTGAAATCTTGGAGTGGAGATGCCATGCTGAATCATTATTCTTTTTGCCATTGACTTATCTAAGCATAAATCCTGCGTAAGGGCGTCAGAGCCGGCGTACGGGATATTCAGCATCTCAAGCATTCCAGGAATTTGCGACCTTCTTGACATTCCATGAACACCTTCTGCGACATTGAAAACAACATCTATCTTTTTGCTCATTTTTTTCAGATTAAGAAATGCATTCTTGTCCGCCTCTATCAAAATCACTTTGTGCCCTGCATCTTCAAATGCCTTTTTCTCAGCAGCTATTGTTTCCCTGCTGTCAAGCTCTGCGAGCACATCAAGCGGCTTGCCGCCTTTTATCAGCTCTTTTCTTATCAGGTTGTAAAGTATTGCAACGTTCATTTTTTATTTAGTATTTATTCTTTTTAGTGAGGTGTTAAGCATCATGCTTATCAGCCTGTCATAAGCAATTCCATTTGTTCTGGCAATCTTTGGAAAGAATGAGATATGCTCCATGCTTGGGCTTAGCCCGGGCAGGGGATTAATTTCAAGAACATAGGGATTGCCTTTTTTGTCGCATCGGATATCAACACGGCTAAAGTCCCTGCACTGGAGAACAGTGTGGGTTTTTAGCGCAATTTCACATATTTTTTTCTGCAATTCCTTTGAAATCCTCGGCTTTCCCGAGTATTCATCATCATATTTCACGCCCTTTGCCTCATAGCTCAGGATATCAAAATGCTGTGGATATCTGTCAAAATAAATCTCTATGATGCCGAGAATTCTCGGAGGGTTTCCGATTATCCCCACAGTAAGTTCTTTTCCTGTTAAAAACTCCTCAATCAGGACAGGCTCTTTGTAATTCAGGAACAGCTTTTTTAAGACAGTTGCAAGCTCCTTGCGGTTATTTACAATGTTCTTTTCTGACAGTCCCATTGAAGAGCCCTCGTACAAAAGCTTCAGTATAAGGGGATATTTCAGTTTTTTGCTTATTTTGTCCTTTATAGTGCTGATAACCTGATATTTGGGCGTAGGAATTTTATGGTACTGGAGGATTTCTTTTGTTTTTGCCTTGTCGAGGCACAGGGAAAGAGCAAGAGGAGCAGAGCCGGTGTAAGGCAATTCAAGCATCTCAAGCATCAGCGGGATGTGAGCTTCGCGGTTTCTTCCATGCATGCCCTCAGCAATATTGAGTACCATATCTGGCTTTTTTTTCATGAATTTTTCATAGCAGTTTTCATCTGCCTCAACCAGAATTACTTTTTTAATCTTACTGCCCTTATTTTTTAAGATTGAACTTCTGATTGCGCTGATAGTTTTCAGGCTGTCAAACTCTGCATAAACATCTTTTGGCTTTCCTTTTGGAACAGCCTTATTTTTGCTGTTATAAGCAATAGCTATCTCAGAAATCATTCTTGATGGTGTATTTTAGAATTCTTCTACCTCTTTTCCACTTATTTTTGAGAAAATTATTTTATTTAACATAAATTAATATTAAAAACTTAGTAAGATTATGCATAACTTATATTTAAATGTTACTACTTTTTTTGATGTGCAAGATTTTTTGTTTTTTCCATGAAAATTGCCCCTCAATTTTATCGACGATAAACTTGCAGGCAGAAGGAAGATATTTCTGGAGCACAGATAAATATTAATAATTCTATTTCCTTGCAAATTATGGAAAAAGATTACAAAAGCGGCTTGGACGCAGGTTTTGATTACAGGTTATGCGCAGCATGCAAGGGGAGGGGATACTGCAAGAGAAAATGCATTATCCTTGAGAAATTTTCTAACAGCATGCCGCATAGGAAAATACATTTTTCAGGCAGCTCTCCGCCAGAGGTTTTTGTAGGTAGGCATGATTACCCAAATGTGTTTGCAGGAATACTTGCGCCGCAGGAGCGTGGCAGCACAGAGCAGTACAGCATGCCTGAAATCTGGCATAAGAACAGCATGGGCATTCAGGAAATACTCGCATACAGGGGCAGCCTCATATACTCAAGATTCAGGAACAATGTAAATGACGCAAGGGCAGAGAAAAGGTTTTTGCCTGTTATGCAGGAGATTGCAATGTCAAACAGGGCAGTTTCAGCAGAGTTTTTTCTTAAAAAGCCAGCGCATTTTGAGATGCATCTTGACAGGCATGTTCCAATAATAGGAAATCCTGCCCCCCTAAGGCATGTTTCGCTTGAGGAAAACCCCCATATTGAGAAGAAGGTGGATTATCTTGCAGGCGATGATGAGATAAAGGCAAGCGAGGCAATAAAGGAGCTTTATTCCTCGGATATTGAGATAAGCAGCATAATCAAGATTTTGAGCGCAGGGCTGCTTGGAATCAGGATGCAGAGAAGGCTTGTCCCGACAAGATGGAGCGTAACTGCAACTGATGACACCCTTTCAAAGTTTCTGCTTGAGAAAGTAAGGGATTACAAGGAGACAGGTGAAATCATGCTTTTTCATTCAGAATACCTTGGAAATCATTATGAGTTTCTGCTCCTGCCTGGCAAATTTTCATTTGAGGTGATAGAGGCAAAGATGGCTGGAAGCGTATGGAATCCCGGCCCTTTCTCGCCTCTTTATCTGGCGCAGGATTATGAAGGGTTTAACGGAAGAAAGGCATACGCTGACAGCGTGACAGGGGCATATTATGCTAATCGCCTTGCCTTGTGCGAGTATCTTGAAAGCGTGCAGAGGCAGGCATCCTGCTTTGTCATGAGGGAATGCAGGCCTGAATACTGGGCGCCCTGCGGTGTCGGCATTTTGAGAGAGGCAAGCAGGCAGGCATTCAAAAACAAGCCGGATATATTTTCAACATTGCAGGATGCGTTGTCAGCAGCGCAGGGAAGAATGAAGATTAACATTTCAGTTTTCAGGGAAAAATCATGGCTTCTTAAGGAGCATGGAAAGCAGAAGAGGCTGAATGAGTGGATGGGCTGAATTTTCTTTTATTTGTTTTTACCTGAAAAAGAAAATTGCCACTGTTTCTATTATTGCTGCTATGAGCAGTAGGGGCAGAATGATGAACAGGAAAATTCTTAATGAGCTTTCAAGGCAATACAGGAAATCTTCCTTTTTGTTTTTTGTGAAAACAAACATGCCGAATCTTGCGCCAACTGCCATTGCAATTACAAGCGCAGGAAGCTCAAAGATGCCATGTGGAATAAGCTTCAGGAGTATTCCATAGCCAGAGGCATCAACTGCCCTTCCTGCAACAAACCCTGTAAAATATCCATTAAAGAGTGTTATTACAACCGGAAAGATGCCTAAAACTATGCCAAGGAGCATGCCGAAAAAGATGTTTGTAATATTATTCTGAAAGATAAAGACAAAAAGCTGAAGAGGATTCATGCCTTCTGTTTTCTCAATAAGCTCTTTAATTGCATTAAGCATCAAATCGGGGGCAAAGGGTGGGCTTAACAGCCCTGCAAGGGCGGAAAGGATGAAGATTAGTGCTATTGTTATGATATATGCCTTTGATTTCTTCAAAAAGGCAAATGCTTTTCTATAATTGCTTTTAA
>DATDUA010000055.1:0-2995 GCA_035290605.1 Candidatus Nanoarchaeia archaeon | reverse complement strand
CCCCGCAGCTTGCTGCGTCAGATTTTGAAAGACTGAAATTGCTGGTTGCGAAGCAAAAAAATTCACAAATACCCCAGAGCTTGCTCTGAAGTGAGCATCAGCGAACGATGGGATTGTGAATTTTTAAGCAATTTCTTTATTGGAAATATAACAGCTTACTTATATGAGGGAATCAGGAAATATTTGTGGGCAGTCCTCATATTTCTGGCAATAGCGGGTTACCTCTTAATGCCCATTTTGGAGATTAATATTATCAGGAGAAAATTGCAAAAAGCAAAAAGAGAAGGGGGAAAAGTCAGGGAGATGCAGATAGAAACAGAGAGAATGTATTACAAAGAAGGCGCGATAACAAAAAAAGACTTCAGGAGAATGGCAAGCAAATATGAAGACAGGCTGGCAAGGGCAAAAGAGGAGCGGGCAGAATTAGAAAAAGCCCTGGGCAGAAAGATTAAAGATGCTGCAAGAAGCAGGAATTGAAGGGATAGTTCTGGCGGAGATTGGTGGCGACCCGCTAACCTTATAAATCTTTCGCGGGCTTTAAACAAAACTTAAACTTGTTGACAGAAAACTATTTAAATAATATTTGTGGTTAATGTATTATGGCAAAGAAAATACTAAAGAAAAAAACAAAGAATAACTTAAAGATTTGGAGTTCAGTATTTATTATGCTTATAGGGGTGTTTCTTATTTTTGTGGTTGGAATACCGCTCCTGCAGATGCTATGGGGGACAATAGGGGTTCATATAGATTATAGCGAGGGAGAGAGGGTTGGAACAATAGTAAAATTCAGCGAGAAGGGATTGATATGGAAAACATGGGAGGGCGATATGGTTGTTAGAAGTGGGTATATTTCATATGGAGATTTCTGGCAGTTTTCAATTGACAACAGCGACCCGAACAAAGAGAAACTGGTAGAAGCTATATGGGATGCATTTAAGACAGGACAGACTGTGCAAGTGAGATATGAGCAAAAGGCAGGGGCTGTTCCTTGGAGAGGAAAAACAAGCTATTTTATCAAGGAAGTAAGGCCGTTTGAGGACTGAATTCTATTGGTGATTGTATAACCCTCAAATAAAAATTTTCCGAAAGATTTATAAATAAGATTTTTTTCACCATCTTACACTTCTTTAGGGAAGTAAGCAATTATAAGGCATTATAAAATAAAAATTAAGATAAAATGGCGCAAGAAAAACCAAACATGAATGTTGTCTTTGTGGGGCATGTTGACCACGGAAAATCAACATGCATAGGCAGGATTATGTATGATTCAGGAAAGCTGCCGGAGCAGGAACTGAAGAAACTGCAGGAAGAGGCGCAAAGGCACGGAAAGGTGGGATTTGAATTTGCATTCGTCATGGACAGGTTCAAGGAAGAGAGGGAAAGGGGAGTTACAATTGAACTGGCTTACAAGAAGCTTGTCACTCAAAAATATTCTATTACAATCATCGACGCGCCAGGGCACAAGGATTTTGTAAAGAACATGATTACAGGCGCATCGCAGGCAGATGCTGCATTCCTTGTTGTAGCAGCCCAGCATGGAGTTATGCCCCAGACAAAAGAGCACTTATGGCTTTTGAGGACAATGGGCGTTGACCAGATAGCAGTTATTATAAACCAGATGGATTCTGTAAACTATGATGAGGCAAAATTCAAGAAAGTGCAGGAAGACTTAAAGGCGCTTTTGAAGACAGTCGGCATAAACCCTGACAAGATTACATTTATTGCAGCAGCCGGATTGAGAGGCGATAATGTTGTAAAGAAATCTACAAATATGGCATGGTATAAAGGCCCAACAGTAATGGAGCAGTTTGACCTTTTTGCGACTCCGCAAAAGCCTACTGAACTGCCTTTAAGAATGCCTTTGCAGGATGTTTATGAAATCACAGGCATTGGAACTGTCCCTGTCGGAAAGATAGAGACTGGAAGGATGAAGGTGGGGCAGAAGGTAATAATCCTGCCGGGAAGAGCAGGCAAGGGAATAGGCGGAGAGATAAGAACAATAGAGATGCACCATGAGCAGATGCAGGAAGCAATAGCAGGCGATAATGTTGGAGTTAATATAAGGGGAGTAGGCAAGAAAGACCTTGCAAGAGGGGATGTGGTTTGCGATGCAACAAAGCCGGCAACAGTGGTTGAGGAATTCACAGCGCAGATAGCGGTTATAAACCACCCAACAGTCATTGCAAAGGGCTATGCGCCAGTATTTCATGTTCATACAGCACAGGTGCCATGCCAGTTTACAGAGCTTATAGAGAAGCTTGACCCTAAGACAGGGCAGGTTGCGCAGAAAAACCCCGACTTCTTGAAGAATGGGGATGTGGCAAAGGTAAGATTAAAGCCTCAGGGCTATCTTGTTCTTGAAAAGCAGTCTGTCAACCCGCACATGGCAAGGTTTGCAATAAGAGACGCGGGACAGACAGTAGCTGCAGGCGTGTGCATAGACTTGGTTGAGAAGAAGTGAGAAGATAGTCTTTTCTAAATCTAAAGACAGAAAATAGGGAGATTTTTAAGACTTCAAAAATGCTCTTTGAGTACCCTGCCTGTTTTAACTCACAGAAAGCAAAGGCATTTTTGATAGTGCTCAAAAACTCAAACACGCTCTGCGGCTTTAGCCCAGAGTTTTTGACACATCAAAAATTCTCTTTGAATTTGGAATTTTTGGCTTGTATAAAGAAAAAATTCTTTAAGAAACACTTTTATTTCTAAATCTGGGTCAATACCCCGTAGCTTGCTGCGTCAGATTTTGAAAGACTGAAATTGCTGGTTGCGAAGCAAAAAAATTCACAAATACCCCAGAGCTTGCTCTGAAGTGAGCATCAGCGAACGATGGGATTGTGAATTTTTAAGCAATTTCTTTATTCAAAACATTTTTCGCCGACATAACCTGTGCCCGTCAGTCCGAGAAAATAATTGTAAACATTCAGCGCATCTCCTGGCGTAATCTCTCCATCTTTGTTTGTATCAAAGCAGCAGAATGTTTCGGAAGGCACTTGAA
>DATDUA010000054.1:0-5127 GCA_035290605.1 Candidatus Nanoarchaeia archaeon | reverse complement strand
GGTTGTGATAGGCGCAAATGACGAGGAAAGTATAAAAAAGATGCTTGATATCTACAGGCCATTATTTCCAAATGCAGACTATGTTATTACGGGCAGGAAGACAGCAGAAATGATAAAGTATGCAGCCAACGTCATGCTTGCAGGGCAGATTGCGCTGGCAAATGAAATATACCAGGTTTGCAGGGCAGTTGGTGTTGATTATAATGCAGTGAAAGATGCTATACTTCTTGACAGCCGGATTGGCAGGAACATAAGCGTGCCCGGTTATGACGGGGATCTTGGTTTTGGAGGAAAATGCTTTCCCAAGGACTTAAACGCTTTGATCTATCTTGCAAGAGAGAATTTATACCGCCCATATCTTCTGGAAGAAGTCTGGAGGCTAAATGAAAAGGTAAGGAAAAACAAAGACTGGCTTGATATTCCGGGAGCCACATCTGGGAATAATAACTTTGCCAAAGATAAAAAATGATGCCTAAAACACATTTCCTGCTTGGCGCTCTTTTTGCCCCAATCTTGTACTTCATTTTTCATGCCGGCATTGTTAATTCACTGATTGTTCTTTTTGCGTCTGTCCTTATTGACATTGACCACTACCTGTTTTATGCGATTGGAAAAAATGACTGGAAGCCAAAAAATGCATTTAATTTTTTCCTTCATTTAAGGAAAAGATTTGAGGCGCTGCCAAAGCATGAAAGAAAAAAATACCACACCGGCTTTTTTCCTCTTCATTCCATAGAGTTTCTTGCAATCTCCATTTTTCTCTTAGTTTTGGGAGTTGCAGGGATTTTCACCAGCTTTCTTTTGTTTGTCCTGCTGGGATTTTCATTTCACCTCGTTTTTGACATGATATATGAGATATTCATAGCCAAAAGGGCAATAAACAAGATTTCTCTGATTTATACGCTCTCAGCAAAGAGGTTTATAGGGTTTTGAGTTTATTTACAAGAACTATCCAAAAACCCAGCCCTTGAAAAAATGATATGCCTGCACAGAGATTTTTTTCCAGTCCCTCAATGGAAATTCCCCCATCTTTTTCAGGATATATGAAGGCCTAAGGTAGAATTTCCTGTAAGCCCTTTTTCTTGCATCCTGTATCTCTTTGCTTGACAAGTTAGGATAAGACACAAGCGCATTGTTTATCTCATACCTTTCCCATTTGGCATATTCCATGTATCCTTTCTCAAGAACATACTCCCTGAACTCTGTTCCAGGAAAAGGCACTGCGCAATAGAACTGCGCATAATCCGGGTTTATCCTTAATGTCTCATTTATTGTCTTGTTTAATGTTTCCTTTGTCTCTCCCGGCAAGCCAAATATAATATGTAGCTGGCTCTTGATTCTGTATTTTCTGCATAATCTGACTGCATCTTCAACCTGCCTTGCATTTATCCCCTTCTTTATGTTTTTTAAAATTCTTTCATCAAGGCTTTCAACACCGAATGTTATAACCTTGCATCCTGATTTTGCCATCAGCATTATCATCTCCTCATCAATTGTGTCAACCCTGCTGTTGCAGAACCAGTCTATCTTAATTCCTCTTTTCATAATCTCCCTTGCAAGCCCCTTAACCTGCTCCTTGTTGAACGTGAATGTGTCATTCCACATTCCAATATCGCTTATTCCAAATTTAGTGATAATTCCTTCAATTTCATCCACTATATTTTTAGGGCTCCTGATTCTCTGCTTTTTCCCATAATACCTGTTTGCAGTGCAGAATATGCAGTTAAAAGGGCAGCCTCTTCCGGTAATAACCAGCGTGTATGGCTTTTGAGTTAAAGGTTCTATATATTTTTCATTGTGCAGAAGCTCTCTTGCAGGAAACGGCAGGCTGTCCAAGTCTTCAATTAATTTTTCATTCTGGTTGTGCACTATCCCTCCATTTTTCTTGAAGCTTATCCCCCGGACATTTTTCAAATCTTTTTTGCTATGCAACGCCTTTGCCAGATTCAGGGATATGAGCTCTGGCTCTCCGCGTATGGCAAAATCAAACTCAGAGTTTTTCATTGCATCATCAGGAATTGTTGTCACATGCATGCCAACTGCTGCGCATGGAATCTTCAGCTTCCTGCATAATTCAGCAGTTTTCTTGTCCGTGTCAAATGTCATTGTTGCAACATTCACTATAGCCAAAAAAGGATTTTCCCCTGCAAGAATTTTTTCAAGCGCCTCAAACGAGATGTCATCTGCAATGCAGTCAATAATCTTCACAGCAAAGCCATTCTTCATCAGAACAGCAGCGATGGACGGAAGGGATATGGGTACCATTAGGTACTGGTAAGAGTCTGCCCTCTGCTCGCATCTTCCCTCCCTCACAACCCGCATCTCTGCGGGCGGGTTTATGATTAAAATATTCTTTTCCATATTTCACATGCAATAAAATTTATGTTCTATGTTTCATACTAAAAATCAGGGTTTTTATTTCTTGCCCTTCAGGGCAAGCCTCTTGACAAGAGTTGTTATCTCCTGCTCAACCCTTTCAATCTTTATCCCTATCTTGAATAAAAGGTAGAACAAAAGAATTATTGAAACATAAATCGGCAAATCCTGCGCCCTCTCAATTCCAATGCCCTTTGCAAGAAAGATTATCATGCCCGGGAAGAAAACAATCACTGCAAGTGCCACCCACACCAGCGCCCAAAGGTAAAATTTGCTTGAGGTTATCTTTCCTTTTTTCAAGTCTGCAACTAGCTTGATTAGCACAGCTAATATCAAAACTGAAACAATTATTTCTATTATCATCTCATTATTCTACTCAATAGTAATTTATAAATTATTCTGAAGGCATTTGTATTCTTCTGCCCCTTTGCCAGAGAGTAGTCAGTGTATATAACTTCTATGGGAATCTCCTTGAACCTCAGCTTGTTCCTGCCTATCTCTTTTATTATTTCAGAGGAAACCTCCATCCTGCTTGTCTTGATTTTTATCTTTTCTGCTGCGCTTCTTGAAAATACCCTTAATCCGCCTTGCGTGTCTGTCACATATATGCCAAACAGAAGGTAAGTCAGCATATTTGCGCCTTTGTTCAGCAATCTTCTTGAAAGAGACATGCCTTTGGAATTTATCATCCTTGAGCCAAGCACAACATCATAGCCTTCTTTTATCAGTGTTTCTACTGCCCTCTTCACATCCTCTGTGCGATGCTGCCCGTCTGCATCGCATGTTGCTATTACATCTGCGCCGGACACCAATGCTGCTGTTATCCCAGTGTTTAATGCGCCCCCTAATCCTCTGTTGATTATATGGGAATACACCTTTGCTCCATGCTTTCTGGCAACCTCTGCAGTGCTGTCATGCGAGCTGTCATCTATGACTATTATATTCTTTAGATTTTCTTTTTTCAGGTTGTCTATCACACTTCCAATTACCTTTTCTTCATTATATGCTGGAATAACCACCCATACATTCTTTTTCATTTTCTTCTAAAAAACCATATTATAACTAAAGGAGACAGAGCCTCAAGCGCTATTGTTATGTAAAATATAAAGAAGCCGAATTTGTTTAAAAGCTCATCGCCTGTGCTGTGCACACTATACCTGTCGTATATCTCTCCTTCCCATCCAACAGGGTAGAAGTAATGCGTATGAGTCTGCCAGACTGCATTAATGATTAAGGGATTTATTTCAAGTGTTGTTTCATACACCCTGAAATAACCGCTTTTTGTCTGCTCTTTCTCTCCCGGGCTTCCCCCGCCGTAAATAACCCTGTCGCTTATTGAATTATTTTTAAAGAATATAATCATGTTTTCAACAGACTGGTTTAATTCAGGCTGGGCTGCTATTGTCCCCCAGCCGCAGTCGTCTGGAATGCACTCAATAAAATATGTTTTGATGGGCTTTTTCATTCCAGGATATTGCTCGTCAAGCTGGCTTAAAATCATGTTAATACTCTCGCTTTCAACATATGCCCTGTCATTGAACATGAAAGCAGTCCTTCCCCTGTAAATCCTCTGGTCTGCAATAACCAGGCTGTCAGTTGCAATATTTTCAACAGAAAAGCTTCTCATCTTTGATATTGCTGTCTGGCTTGTTAAGTAAGGCGATAACACCCATAGGTTAATCGCAAGCACAGCTATAAGCGCAATTGGAAGAAATTTCTTGAATTTAGTCTTCTCGGAAATTTTTGCATCTATCTCAACTAAAAAGAGGGAGGCAAATATTGAGAATATTAATGTATTGAAAACAAAATGCGTGTCAAGCCAGGCTGTTCCTGCTATAAACAGGAATGCAAAGATAAACCACCAGAATAGAAATATATTTGCATCCTTATATTTTTTGAATGTTATTACAAATCCTAAGATAGCAAGTATGCTTATCAGCGCGTCAAACCTCCAGAACGCGCTGAACCCTGCCTTCGTTCCTGTAGCAAGCTGGCTCAGCATGAAAGGAGAGTCAATCCCGCCCAGCCCCTTGTAAAAATCCTTGCTTATATTCAAAAATCTCGCAGCCTGCAAATCAACAATCCCCTTGTCCTTGTACAAAAGATAGTTTGCTATTATTGTCGGCAGCAGGAATAACAGGACTATGGCAATGCAGACTATAGCAATCTTCAATCCTTTTTTGCCCAGATACTCTTTCCTGTATTCCTTATTTGCATAACAATAATGCAGATAGAATGCAATATAAGACAATCCCCACACTACCGCAAATGTCTTTATTGCTATTGCCAGCCCGAGAAACAGGGCAGAGAGATAATACATTCCATTTTTTTTGTCATGCACTGCAGCCAGGAATGTGTAGGTGCTTATAAGGACAAAAAAAGCCATTGTTATGTCCATCTCCGCCAGGCTGTACCTTATCTGCATTCCAGATACTGCAGCAAGGAAGCATGCAACTATTGCCACCTTTTCGCTCTTGTATAGTTTCATTACAATAAGATAAATCAAAAGAATAGAAAGTATGCCAAAAAACACAGACGTAAACCTTGCTGTAAACAGGCTGATGTTTCCGCTAATCTTGTAAACTATCTCATTAAGAAAATAAAAGCTGTGGCTTTGGTCTATGGAATTCATAGTTCCTGACTTGTGCGCATCTATGCTTCTTAATGCCACACTCATCTCATCAGCAAGAGGCTCTGCATTCGCCGCAAGAATGCTCCTGAGGGCAAAAGCAAGAATTATGATTAAAATCA
>DATDUA010000053.1:0-4963 GCA_035290605.1 Candidatus Nanoarchaeia archaeon | reverse complement strand
CTCGGAGCCAAGAAAAGCAGCATAGTTGTTGAGAGGGATTTTTAAGCTAAAAAAGCTTTTTAAATCCTATTTTTGTCAAGAATACATCATGCTCATTTCACAATTTGGCTGAGATGAGGGAGCCAGCGCTCGCGGCGCGCTGGCTCTGATAAAATTTATAAACGCTGAATTCATTAAATATGCATGGCTAAAAAAAAGAGCGTGAATTTAAGAGCTGTAAAAATTAGTTTAGCCGTTATTATTGCAATAGCAGTTTTAATCATTCTTTTTTTCTATATTAAAAATCCATATGAAAAGCAAGGGGCAGGTAGCAATGCATCAATAAAAGATGAAGGTGTTGCAGATGCAGGCTCTCAGCAAGCCAATACAACAGCGCAATCCCCTGCATCAGGTGGCTCTTCTGTAAGCTCTGACTCAGGAAGTTCTGGAAATGGGGGGAGCAGTTCCTCTAGCGGCGGTTCAGGCAGTGCAAATGAAAATATGAATGAAAATGCCAGCGCAGGCGCATCAAGCTATAATATTTCTATCGCAAAGGCTAATTTTGGAACAGGGAGTGGGATTATAAGCTCAACTCCAGCAGGAATAAGCTGCGGGGCTATCTGCAAGTCAGCATTTGCTGCTGGCTCATCTGTCACTCTTACAGCCACTCCAAATGAAGGCTCAAACTTTACAGAATGGGCAGGCGACTGCGCTTCTGCAGGCGCTTCTGCTTCATGCACCTTAATTGTAAACTCAAATAAAAATGTTGACCGCATTTTTGATGCCATCATTGTGCCAACCTTTAATGTGTCAATCTCAAAAACAGGCTCTGGAGGCGGAACAGTAACCTCTAGTGGCGACCCGCAGCTTATAAATTGCGGAACAATGTGCGAAGCTGCATTCGCATCTGGCTCATCTATCACCCTGACAGCAGTTTCTGATGTGGGCTCTATCTTCAAGGGCTGGAGTGCCTGTGCTGGCACAGAAACTTGCACAATAACACTTGATTCTGACAGGGAGGTTAGTGCTACATTTGATGTTTACAGGAGGCTGACAATACAAAAGTCAGGCGCTGGAACAGGGACAATAACATCAGATCCATCAGGAATAGATTGCGGCAGCATCTGCAATAATACATTCTCCTCAGGTGCCTCAATAATCCTGACTGCAACGCCCGGATACAAGTCAACCTTTGCCGGCTGGACAAGCGGGTGCGATTATATACTAAGCGGCATGTGCTATGTAATCTTAAGTTCTGACAGGACTGTTAAGGTGCAGTTTTCTTAATGCAGGATAAAGAAATTGCTTAAAAATTCACAATCCCATCGTTCGCTGATGCTCACTTCAGAGCAAGCTCTGAGGTATTTGTGAATTTTTTTGCTTCGCAACCAGCAATTTCAGTCTTTCAAAATCTGACGCAGCAAGCTGCGGGGTATTGACCCAGATTTAGAAATAAATAAAACTGAACCATAAAACCATAGCAAAGTTTTTTAAACCACTTTTATCTATCATCTTTCATGCAAGTCGTAAGAATAAAGCTGAAAAGCATGGACATAAAGACATTGAATGAAATCTGCGATGTAATAATTAGCATTGTAAAAAATGCAGGGATGGCTGCAAGAGGGCCTATTCCGCTGCCGACAAAGGTGCTGAAGATAACAACCAGAAAATCTCCATGCGGTTCAGGAACAGAAACATTTGACAGGTTTGAAATGCGCATCCATAAGAGGGTTATTGACCTGCCGCCTAATGACAAAATTCTCCATTCAATCATGAAATTGTCCATCCCAAGAAGCGTAAATATCAAGATAGAGATGAAGGATTAGGGCTGGGCTATGCTCATGGAAGAAAAAAGAGGGCTTTTCATTGTTTTTGAAGGAATAGATGCAAGCGGCAAAACCACACAACTTCTTACACTGGCAAGACATATCATGGGCAAGAGCAAATACAACCATGTATGTGTAACAAGAGAGCCATACAAGCTTAGAGAGATAAGAAGCATTCTAATGCATGACAAAGACCCGTATAAAGAGGCAGAAAAACTCGCGCAGCTTTTTGTCAGGGACAGGGAAGAGCATGTCAGGGAACTGATTTTGCCGCTGACAAGCAAGGGAATTCATGTCATCTCTGATAGGTACAAGATTTCAACGCTTGTGTACCAGTCAACGCAGGGAATACAGATGCAGAAATTGATAGAAATGCACAAGAGAATGCCTGTTCCGGACATAACCTTTATAATAGACACGCCTGCAGATATTGCAAAGGAGAGGGCAGGCATGGAGGAGAACAGAAGCGAGCAGAAATTTGAGGCGAGTGTTGAATTCCAGAATCTGCTGAGAAAGGCTTATCTCAAAATCCCGCAGGTTTTGAGAGATGAAAGAATATTTGTCATAGACGGCACAAAAAGCAAGGAAGAGATAGGCAGGGAGATAATAAGGATTTATGACATGGTGATTAAAGCTTGAAATGTCAGAATTCCACTCGTTTGTAACTGGTGGTTTGAACTGCTCGTGGAACTTCAGAAATCTATAATTTCTGATAGCTGTCAAAATTCCTCTGAATTTTGAAGTTCTGAGCATGCTCAAAAACCACACGAAGCTTCAGAAACTTCATGTTTCTGATAGTCATCGAAAATCTCTTGATTTTCGAGATGTGGCAAATTCATGCCAGTCATCTGTGATGGGTGGTTTTTGACACAATATTTTTAAACAGCTATTTCTTTTTAATGCAAGCCCGCGTGGGACAATGGTAATCCACAAGCTTGGAAATGCGAGGACAAAAACCACAGAGCTTGGCCCGCAAGGGCTTCCAGGTTCGATTCCTGGCGCGGGCGTTAAATTCAGATCGCACACAGGGCATTAACCCGAAACATTAATAAACCATTTTAATTTAATGGCATAAAGAGGAATTAAAAAAGATGGCGGATATTCAGGCAGCAGGAGAAATCATTAAATGGGCAGTTAATGGTGTTACAATCCTTCTTATGATTATAGCGGCGTCGTTGGCTATCAAAAAAACAATGTGCCACCACACCTTAAAAGGTGTGGTTTGCAAGGGCACTTGTTTTTAGGATGCTCCGAAATTAAAAGCAGTAAGCTACGACCCCATTCTAAAGAATGTGGTTTTAATTTCGGACATAAAGAAAAGGAATAATATTTGCCTGGGTGTTGTGATTTTAGGAAATCTGTCTGCTTACTATTTTACTCGTTCTCCTCTAATATGCATGATTATCTCAATTGCATGCATAATATGGGCTAGTTCAATGAAAAGTCCTGAGCAAAATAAGCAAGAATTAGAAAGTTCAAAATCCCCAACTACCCAGAAAAAGAGGGTGAAAGCCGGAAATATAATAGGGCTTATTTTAGGAATAGGGCTGGTAGCAGGGCCTTTAATAGGATACCTAAGGCAAGAGGCTTCATTAAGCGACCCTACAACCCAAGGTGTGCTTATTTTATTTGCAGTAATTGGGGGGTTTATGATAATAAATAATATTTTTGAACTGCTTAAAAAAGAGGAGACAGCTGCTCCTGCAGCCACTGTCACAACCACTCAACAACCTCCTAAAGAAAAAACTAAGGCTGAAGATAAAAGTAATAAAAATAAAGTAAGATGTCGCTTCTGCAAAAAACTATACAGCTCAGAATACAATGGCTGTCCTTATTGCAAAAAGAAATAATGGAGCTTTGAGAAATGCATAAACAGAAAGAGATGTAATTTCTGCTGAATCTTCTGTTGCCCCCTTTCGGTCATCTTTGTTGTGAAACCTGCCAGTTCTATTCTCCCAGTGTTCATCACCGCCCAGCCTTCTCCACACTATCCCCGCCAAAACTCCTTAAAAAGCATTTACAACCAATTCTTACCTTATCCAATAACCCATTCTTCAACACTTCTTGCTCTCAAATCTTTAGAAGAATATAATACTTCAACTTCTTCTGAAATGGCTCTAACTGCCCGAAGATCTTCTACTTTTATTGTTGTTTCATAATGGGTCTTAAATCCGCTATAAGTAAAGTTAACTGAGCCGAGAAATGCAATTTCTTCATCTATTATGAAGATTTTTGAATGAATGAGTTCTGTGCTTCTTGGATTTTTTCCAGAATGAGAATCAAAAACCTTTATTCTAAAAATAGGTTCGTATTTAAATGAATAATTGGAAATAAGCATAGAAGAGATAAATGCTATAATGCCAGCAAGAATAAATATTCCTGCAAAAACAAATAAAGTTGGAAAAGCAAATGCGGAAATTGCAAGCAAAACTGAAATAATGAACAGCCAAATAAAACCTCTAAACAATCCCTTTTTCAATATTCTAGCTTTCTTATCATAAACTTTTTCTTTCTTTATCAAATCTTCTGTTTTAAAATCCGAATAAGGGCTATCTTCGATTTTATCACAGGTAATAAGAGTTACTGCTATTTGTTTTTTATGCAGGCGAATCAAATCTTTAAGATAATCTGCAGAGAGATAAGGAGAAACTATTTTTACAGACTTCTTAGCATTTTTTATCTTTTCATGAATTTCTTTTCCTGCTTCTTTTCCTATGTAGATATAATCTTTATTACTCGTCGTTTGCATAGAATTCGATGGTTTTTTTCTTTATATGGATTATTGTTATTTAGTTTCCCCCCACGCAACCCCTGAAAACTCCTTCTGCTTAACTAAACAAGGGCGCTTATCTTCTATAACTCGAAGTCCTGCTTCTTTTGAATCTTCTGTTTCCCCTGTCCGGATAACTGCTTCCCCTATGTTCGCTGCGATGCTCGCTTCTGCCGTGAGAATATCCAGAGGTTTTATCCCTTCCCCCAGATGAATATTCACTCCTTCTGTATTCTTCCCTGCGGGGCTCGCTGCCATATTCTCTTCTGCTGCGAAAATCTCTTTTATATCCCTGCTCTCTGTTTGAGCTTGAGTATGGCTCCTGCCTCCTGTATCCTCCTTCTCTGCGGTATTGCCCTCCGCCTCTTGAATATCCCCTGCTAAATCC
>DATDUA010000052.1:0-19147 GCA_035290605.1 Candidatus Nanoarchaeia archaeon | reverse complement strand
CACTTCACCCAATCTCAGATATTCTCTTTCCCAAAAAGGAGCATTATAATTTTTTTACGAAAAAATTTGAAGATAGGGATTAATCCTCATTCTGTGACTAAACAAAAAGTGAAAACTCTGCCAGAAAGATTAGTATGCTTTTAAGCCGGCTTAATTCTCAATCTTCAATTCACACATTCTTTCAAAATGCTTGGTATTTTTCATAGTGCCTTTCTAATTTTTTAGAAAGTTAATTATAATATTTGTATCTAAGCATGCCATTATTTCATTCTCCTTTATTTTTCTTTCTTCTTCCAGCTCTTTTAATATTTTTTTTTAAAAAACAGCCCGAACGAAACGAGAAAACAGCTGCGATAATTTCTCTTATTAAATTGGAATTTTGCTAAATTCCCGCCATCCCAAAGGCTGCTTTTACTCTTCGCCAAAAATATTCTTTTTTGGCTCGTCCTTTTAGCTCTATCGCTTCAGCTCTCAATTTTCTAAAGAAAATTGGAGGAAGCTCACAAGAAAAGGAGAAACTAACATAATTATATACAATTAGCGGGCTCGCTTAAAGAATGCCTATTGTTTCATCAAACCCATACATTAAGTTGAAATTTTGAACAGCTTGACCGGAACCACCTTTAATTAAATTATCTAATGCAGAAATAACAATAATTCTATCCTCATAATTAGAAATTTTTATATCACAAAAGTTAGTTTCATTAACATCCTTCGTTTTAATACTCTCTTTCAATCTAACAAATGGCATTGATTTGTAAAATTCATGATACAATTCTGTTAAATCTTTAGAACCAGCATAATTTCCAAAGATAGTTGAGATTATTCCCCTGTCTGCTACATTAATTCTTTGAGGAACAAATAAAATTCCTTCCAAACCCAATATTCGTTCTATTTCCAGTATATGTTTATGTTGTCTACCTTCTTTATAGACTATGAAATCATCTTTTTCTTGAACTTGCATACCTGCTCCCGAGATACCACTAGTAGAAGATACACAAACATTATGAACTTTTCCTTTTAGTGGGGCTAATCCCAAGATAATAGAAGTAGCGTAACAACCAGGATTTGTGAGATATTGAGCTTGTGATATCTTCTCTTTATTCAATTCAGGTAATCCATAAACCCAACCATCGCTGCACCTGTGATCGCTACTTAAATCTATTATTTTTTTCCCATCTAATTTTGGTAAATGTGCATCACTTTCGCCTTCAGGCAAAGCTAAGAAAACTAGTTCTATATTTGATAGATTTCCACAAATTCCCTCTTTTCTACTTTCAGTATAACTTATTTCTGCATAAGGATGTTTACTCAAAATTTCAACTAATGGTTTTCCTAATCTTCCAGTATGCCCAATTACTCCTACCTTTACCATACAAGAACAGTAATAGGGGTAATTAAAATACTTTTCTAAAACGCTCGCCCGCCAACCTAAATTAGCTTTTCTTTCTCATTTTTACATCTCTTCAATCGCATCCATGCCAAGAAGCCAAAGCGCATTTTTCATGACAATCCTGAATGACTGGACAAGCGCAAGCCTTTGATTTTGCACCTCTTTGCTGCTGTGGATTACAGGGCATGCATGATAAAACTCATTGAACAGCTTGGCAAGCTCGAAGGAGTAATTTGCTATTGACGATGGGTTTAGCTGCCTGCATGCGCCTTCTATAACAGCTGGAAACTGATTAAGCTTCCTGGCAAGTTCAATCTCATGAGACTCAAGTGAGCTTATCTTAATGCTTTTTATCCTGCTCTCGCTGATTTTTGCCTTTTTCAGTATTGATGATGCGCGGGCATAGCTGTACTGAAGATAAGGGCCTGTATCGCCTTCAAAACTCAAGGCATCCTGCCAGTTGAATATGATATTCTTGTCAGCAGAATTTTTTAGAAGGGCATACTTAACTGCGCCATACCCTATTTTCTTTGCATCCCCTTTTGTTTTCCTGCTCTTAATCTCTTTTTCAGCCTTCTCCTCTGCCTCTTTCATAAAATCCTCAAGAAGGACAATATCGCCTTTTCTCGTTGACATCTTTTTTGCCTTGCCTGCATCCTGTATTAACACGAAAGAATAATGGACTGCCTGCGGAGAGCCATAGCCAAGAAGCTTCAGGGCTGCTGAAACCTGCTGAAAATACAATTTATGGTCTTCGCCAAGGACAATTATGTTTTTTTCTGATTTATCCAGCTTGTCTATTGTATATGCAAGGTCGCGCAAGGGATAGAGCCCTGTGCCGTCATTCCTTGTAAGCACAAGAACAGGGGATTTCATGCCTCTCTCAACACCTGTCCCCTCCTGGTTGAGAACCTTTCTTCCATCATCGTCTGTGAATAATCTGCCTGTTTTCTCAAGGCGCTTTAAAATTTCATAAGAGCCCTTGAGATATGATGACTCATAATCAAACCTGTCAAACTTTATTCCAAAATCAAGAAGTATTTTCTTCTGCCCTGCAATAGCTATTGATACTATTCTCCTTATTTTAGCTATGGTTGCCTTGTCTCCTGACTCAAATTTATTCAGGACAGCAAAAACCTTTTTTTCCAATTCCGGGGATTTTGACACCTTATCTGCTATTTCCTGGTATTTTTTAAGCAGTTCTGAGAATTTCTCCCTGCCTGTGCAGTTCAGCGACATCATGGCAATCTGCTTGCTTACATCATTGACATAATAATGGACTTCTGTTTCAAAGCCAGAAAACTCAAGAATTCTTTTTATTGAATCGCCTATGATTGAGTTTCTTGCCCTTCCTACATGCGGGGATGCGTTGGGATTCACGCTTGTATGCTCTATGAGAATCCTGCCCTTTTCATTGCAGCAGCCGAATTTCTCCTTTTCCTTCAAAATCTTATTTACAGCGCTCTCAACCATGATTTTTTTGTCAAGAAAAAAATTCAGGTAAGGGCCTGCTGCCTTTATGCCTGAAATATCTTTATGCGCCTTGCCGGGCTTTATCTCCGTTGCAAGCCCTGTTGCAATATCAACAGGGCTTTTTTTCATCTCCTTCGCAAGAATAAAGCACGGGAATGCATAATCCCCTAATTCTGGGGATGGCGGGATTTCTATGACATTAAGAATATTCTCTTTTTTTAATGCAGTATGCTTCAGCTGATTTAGAATCAATTCTGCAATAACCTCTTTTATTTCTTCCATAAAAACAAGAGAAGAAATGGATTAATAAAGTTTGCCTCTGCAAGCAGAATTAATCTTTAGCCATCAAGAAAAGGGGTGCGTTGTCATAATGAAATGCATCTAACTCCTTGAAAAATTTATCTGCAGTCCATTTTGGTCTGTATGAGACTGTAACTTTCTGCCCTTTTATCAACGCAAGATGCATAAAATTTTGGCCATTTACTTCTTGGCTGTCAGTCCTAAACCATGGATCTGCCCCCAAATGCATTTTTTTAAAAGGTTTTATAAAGCTATTTTCAAATGCTATTGAAGATTTTTCAAATGAACGCCGCTCATTATTAAATACATAATCCCGAGAGGCATACTGGCTGTATTTTTTTCTTTCTGCAACAATATCCCCTAAATACTTTGGAATCTCCTTGAATAATGCCGAGGCTTCTTCTCCTTCTTTAGCATAAATCACCATTCTTTCGTTAAATAGGGGGATATTTCTTTTCCAAGATTCTGCGTCTTTTGCATCAAATAGATGATGCTTGTAATTTGCAATACAGCTGACATTGTAATCTTGGAAGAGTTCGCCTGCTCCATCGGGGGTTATCTCATAATTATCTATTTGTATTGTCCTGTTGTCATACCCAATAAGGCATATTTTGAGTATATCTTTAATAGATTCTGTTTCAATTATCTTTGGATGCTCGCCAAGATGCTCTACAATTGATTCCATTTTCTTATCTAAACCTGCAAGATGCTTATGCTCATCCCAAAATCTATTAAATCCTACAACACGCTCTAGCGCGTGCTCATCTTTTACAAAAGTATCGAGAGAAAATTTTTTTCCGTCCATGTGAGCTGACAAGAATTTCTGCATAGCCCGGTCTATGGGCTTGCCTTTGTACTTATCATTAACTACCTTAGCTGCATACACCAATCCTTTAAAAAATTCATCCATTTTCTATAAATTAAATTTATCGAGATATCAATATAGACGATTTTATACAATTTTCTTAAATTTAGGGGCTTTTTAAAGATATGTTTTTTGCGGTTTTGAGATTGAGAAATTAATTTTTATTGTTCTTATTCTAATATTATCTTAAAAACAGAATTATTATCCATATAATAAAACTTATGACGAAAATTATGCTTGCCCATGTTGTCACCTTTTTGTCAAATCTCACTGCATTATACTCCAGATTTTTTTGAGAATACTTAAACTCTGGATTTAACATTCCAGCATAATACTGGGCAAGAATTCTTGAATCAGAATGGGGGTTTATAATCTTGTATACCTCCCTTATAATAAAGTTGGTTATATAATAAAAAGCTCCCATTGATGAAAGAAACATTACAAACCATGTTATAAACAGGAAAAGCCCATAAAACCCAATATATTCACCACCTCCATCAATTTTGGCAAATGTTATTCTAAAAGAATTAATAAGAAATATAAGCCACAACACAAAGAATATAAAAATTTCAGCTATTGAATACTTGTCTAAACTTCTCCTTAGTTTATCATTCTTTGAGAGCTTATTTAGAAATCTTTTATAGTTAGCGTCTATTTTATAGTTAGAATTCTTTTTTAATCTCTTGCCAATGCCTTCCATTATCTTAGGCACTAAGTATGAAACAGCTAAAAATGCTATTATAAAAGAAAGAATTGCTATGATTTGCGTTTCCATATATATCTTTCTCAATTAAAGTATATAAGCTTTTTTCTCAATACTCCCCGTCATTCATCTGGGGCATCCTGCCCTGCTTTGATGAGCCGCCGCTGGAGGCAATAACATCATCTATCCTTAAAATCATCATTGCCACTTCTGACGCAGAGTTTATTGCCTGCGTCTTTATTCTTAGGGGCTCTATAACTCCTGCCTTGACGCAATCCTCTATCTTTCCTGTAAACAGGTTTATGCCATCATACTTCTTTCCCTTGTCATGCTCTGCCTTCAGCTGGGTGATTATATCAATAGGGTCAAGCCCTGCATTCTCTGCAAGTGTTGAGGGTATAAACTCAAGGGCAGAAGCAAACTCCTCTACAGCAAGCTGCTCCCTGCCGCTTAATCCCTGCGAGAATTCCCTTAATCTCCTTGACAGCTCTATTTCTACTGCCCCTCCGCCTGCAACAAACTTTCCGTCTTTTAGTGTGGCAGAAACATCTCCCAAGGCGTCTTTTAATGCCCGTTCCATTTCATCTATGACATGCTCTGTCCCGCCATGTATCAATATTGTCAGTGCCTTTGGGTTCTCGCATCCCCTTATGTATGTAAATGCCTCATCTCCCCTCTTGATTTCCTCAATAATATCTGCCTTTCCAAGCTCTGGCGCAGAAAGCTCGCTTAGGTTGCTTACAATCCTTGCGCCTGTTGCCCTCGCAAGCTTTTCCATGTCTGATTTTGCCACGCGCCTGCACGCATATATGCCCTCCTTTGCAAGATAGTACTGGACCATATCATCTATTCCTTTCTGGCAGAATATGACATTTGCCCCAGCGTCCTTAATCTTTTTTGCCATGTCCCTGAGAATCCTGTCCTCCTCGTCTATAAAGCTCTGAAGCTGGGAAGGGCTTGTGATGCTTATCCTTGAATCTGTCTCTGGCTTTTTAATCTCAAGCGCAACATCAAGCAGGGCTATTTTCGCATTCTTTACAACAGGATGCATGTCAGATGAAACCCTCTCCTTGTCAATGACAATGCCGCTTATCAGCTCTGTGTTCTCTATGCCATCACCCTTGAATTTCTCAATCTTTATATTGCTCATGTCAAATTTGCTGCCGTCAGAAACCTGCTTTACAGCCAGGACAACAATGTCAGAAAACCTGTCCTTGACTGTTTCTGCGCCTTTTCCAGTCATTGCAGTTATTGCAATCTGCTTTAGAATATTATCATCCTTTGTAATATCAACAGCAATCTCCCTTAATATTCCCTGCGCCTTTTCTGCTGCCAGCCTGTAGCCTCTTGTTATGACAGTAGGATGCACCTTCTGGTCAAGCAATCTCTCAGCATTTTCAAGCAGCTTGCCGGCAAGCATGACAGCAGTTGTTGTTCCGTCTCCAACCTCTGCTTCCTGTGTCTTGGCGATTTCAACCATCATCCTTGCTGCAGGATGCTCTATCTCCATTTCTTCCAGTATTGTCACGCCGTCATTTGTAACTATAATGCCTCCTGTGCCTGAAACAAGCATCTTATCCATTCCCTTTGGGCCGAGCGTAGTCTTGACAGCATCAGCCACAAGCCTGGCTGCCATGATGTTGTTTCTCTGCGCATCCTTGCCTATTGTCCTCTGCATATTATCGGACAGGATAAATATCGGCTGTTTGTCTGTCATTTTATGTTTTTAAGGTTATATTGTATTTTGCTATATTGATATGTGTGATTAGGATGAATAATACAGGTTTTTATTGCAATTTGCGATAACAGCTTCTGCATGCCTGACCTCCGCCGTCGCCTATATACCCAACCCTCACATCAACAGGCGTTTCTGTTTTATACTCTGTCTTGCTTCCGCACATCACGCATAAGTCATAGCCGTCTTTTGAAACATAAGCCCTGCCGCCAGATTGAGCATTATCCTCTAAAACCTTAATCTTTGCCATTTTACTAAATTAAACGCTAACTTTTTAAATCTTACGCTATTTTCCGGTTTTGGGCTGCCTCGCCAGCCCTAACATTAATGTACACCTCTGCCTGTGCCTGATTGCCAGGCTGCCCTGCTTCAGCATGATTACTCTCTTTTTCTCTTGGAAAATATTTTTTTAAGCCATTGATTTTTTCAATATCACTCTCAGCCAAATTAAAGTCTGCCTGGCTGTTAGTCCAGGAGTTCAGGATAAACTCTATGTTCTTAATCTGCCCATCATAGCCCTTTTCCCCCCTTTGGATGTATTTAGAGACTCTTCTAAGTGAGTGGTGAAGTATATTTGCGTACAATTCAAAGTGCGCATCCTTCTTGGCTTTTTCTTCCAGCTTGTAAGGCTCAGCCATAATAGGCAGCTTTGTAAGCTTTATCCCCTCCTCCTTCATTGCCAGCCCTGTCTTAATCAGCTTGAATTTCTCAGCCAGTTTTTTCCATAAGCCCTCATAGTTGCCCAGATAGGCTATGAAGCAGCCCAAATCAGCAAATGGATTTCTCTCTTTCAGTTCATGGTCTATAAAATAGAAAGCCTTTTTTTCCTCATTGTATATTATGTTATCCGGGCTTAAGTCGCCATGGCAGACACTGACACCCCTCAATGCCTCACCTAGCAGGGGTATGTATAAATTGGCTGCCACATCTGCTGCCTCTTCTTTGTCCCCGATATATGCTGTAAGGTAATCTTTGGTCTGCTCCTCCACGCTCCTTGACCAGAGAAGCTTTGTTCTTTCCTCAACAGGCAGGCTCTGCGCTGCATAAGTCGCCTTGCTTTGATAGTTTGCTATGGAAGCAACAATAGGCATAAGAAACTCATCAAGTGTCTTCATTCTTGCTTTCTCCTCCTGGTCTTTATCAAGAATATCCCTTAAAGTCTCTCCAACAATGAACTCTTTAAACAGCCACTCAGGCGCCTCTTCCAGAAAAACAGCCCTTGGAGCATGCTCTATTCCAGCCCGCTCTTTCAGAAATAAGTATGATTTGTAGTCCTTTTGCGCCTGTGAAATCTCTCCTTTGTAGGTTTTTGGAGTAGCCCTGTACATTCTGGCGCTGAAGGTGTAGTTTTTGCCGTCGGCAATGTCTGTTACAACATAGTGTATTCTGGAGGGGTTTCCAAGGCTTCTCTCTATGGAGAAAGTCCCTTCTTTTATGCTCTTTCCATTTGTTTCCGGGAACAGCTTTCCTATAACCTTTTCCTCATAGTTATGAATAAGCTCTCTTGCATTCTCCAGCCGCTTATCTTCTTTGCCTGTCATCTTTGCATGTTCATATGAGACATCATTTTTAGTATCTGGTATGAAGCATTGCTCATTTCCTTGAGCCTTGCTCCTGTGAATATAAGCAGGGCGCTCTTGCTTTTCATAAGGTTTTCAGCTAAATTGCACATTTTTTTCCCGCTTTCCATGAGCTCATAGGCTTTTTTATTGTCCTGAGTGTAAAATATCCTGAGAGATTCGCCGTGCCTTTCTTTCATCTCCCTGAATGCAGATGCCATTATCTCCCTGTTTTCAGCAGTTAATTTCTCGGATTTTATCTTATTCGCCATTATCTTCAAATCGTCCCCTATATGCTCAAGGTGGAAAGCAAGCCACCAGTTGTTAAAGAGCTCTGTGGGCTTAATTTTTAAGGTGTGCACTAGGCTTGGATTATTCAGCCCAAGTGTCAGAATTCTTGATGTCAGAAAATAAAACTTGTTTACATCCAGGTCTATTTTGTTCATTTCTTCCATGTCTTCCCTTGAAATCTTTTTTCCCGATATCCCCTGTATGATTATATCAAACATCTCCTCTATGTTATTGTCTATTCTGCGCATGAAGTTATTCAGGTTTAGCTCTTCAAGGTTAAAAAAGTCCTTAACCACAACTTTAGTGCTGCTTTCCTCGCTGACCTCACAGCTTATGTAATGGTTTATTATATTCTTGATTATCTTGCCTTTTTCCCTGTCAATAGCCCCTGTAAACTCAAAAATAGAGCACCCGTTGATGTAATCGCTTGTAAACTCACGCCTTATATTCTTGTCATCTTTTCCGTCAATATTTATAACTGTTTTTTTATCCGAGAGGTTCTTTTTTTGCTGGTGGGAAACTATAATCTCCCCCTCTGAATTGGGCGTAATGAAAACTTCGTCTCCTTTTTTCAGCCCTGACCTGTTTATCCATTCCTTCGGCAGCGCGACTGCGAAGCTTGAGTTCCCGAGCCTGATTAATTTTCTTTGCTCCATCTTAAACAATAACCTGTGAAAATACTAGAATCTCTGCTGGCTTTCCTTCTACGGCTTCCTTAGTTCCACAGGAAGTATAAGCTAGTATATATTTAAAGCTTTATTCTGCTCTGATATATATTTTATAATATATACTTGTATATACTGTTTACATGCAGGCAGGGTTTTTTATGCTCGGGAAGCAGCAGAAGCATAATAAGCATAAAATAATGGATTTTTCTGCAGGCGGTTTTTTGTGGCAGAATTCTGGAAATCTTGCAGGTATATACTTTATATACTACACCAGCATTAATGATAAATAACAAATTTCTCTCTTAATATTACAGCGAGGTCCGGGGCAGGATTTCCTCGCTGATTCTTTTCTTTATTCATTGAGATGCTACAGCAGAAAAAATCATGAAAAGGTTTATAAGCATTCGTGATTTTAATATTCTGAGTTAACATGAAAACAGGAATAAAAGTGGGCGATATAATGACGAGGAATTTTGTTTATGCAAAGCCAGAAACAAATCTCATTGACTGCGCCAGGGAGATGGTTAAGAAGAGAATTGGCGGCTTGATAATAAAGGACGGCAAGAAGCTTGTGGGAATACTGACAGAAAGAGACATATTGTGGGCAATGATTAAGAAGTCCAGAAAAGAGCTGAAAAATATAAAGGCGAGTGATGTTGCAACGAAAAAAGTGATAACAGCAAAGCCGTCAATTGATGTTTACGAGGCAGTAAGCATCATGAAAAGGCAGAATTACAGGAGGCTTCCTGTCGTCGTTAATGGCAGCATTGTCGGGCTGCTGACGCTGAGCGATATTCTAAGGGTGCAGCCCGCCTTGTTTGACATAGCCGGCGAGCTGATGCAGGTAAGGGAGGAGTCAGACAAGGTTAAAAGAATGAGGACGCCAAAAACTGGCGGAAGGCGGGCAACAGAGGATTTGTGCGAAGAGTGCGGAAACTATGATTTGCTTTACAAAACAGACAACAGGCTTTTGTGCGAATCGTGCAGGGAAGAGATGTGAAAAACAAAGAATAGCATTTTAAATAGATGACAGATTTAATAGTTTTGTTGATAATCCTAATCTTTCTATTGATGATTTTCTTTAGAGTTTACAATATAACCCAGCCAATATACCTGTTTGGAGTCCTTCAGAAAGGCAAAAATGCTGTAACAATAAGGATAGTCTCGGTAATTATAATAGCATTAATAGTTTATGGGCTGTATTTTCATTTGCTGTGGGGTTTTATTCTCTATGCAATTGACTATTTAATTGGCACTTCTCATGCGCTTATTGCAGTAATTAAAAAACATAAGGTTTCATATAATTTTTATTTTGAGGGCATTCTAAAAAAGCATGAAAACATGGCATTTTATCTTAGCATAATTCAGATTGTTTTCTGGACATTTGTAATGATTTATCTTTACAAAATATTTATTTTAGTTTAAACAGCACAAACCCAAAAAAGAAAATATTTAAATATGCAGAATAGGCTTAAATACCGGACTATAATCAACAAAAGAGGTTAAAAAATGTCGGAGAAAGATAGGGTTTTTGACAGCAAAATAAAGCAGGCAAGCGTCTTTGAGTTCAAGGAGTTTTACAGATTTCTTTACACCTGGCTCTCAGATAATGAATATGATGTTACAGAAAAGGTGTATTCTGAGAAGATAACGCCCTCTGGAAAGGAGATTGAGATAGAGTGGGAGGCGGACAGGAAGATATCTGACTACTTCAAGTTTGTCATCAAGGTAACATGGCGCATTCTCGGGATGGTTGATGTAGAGGTGCAGAAAGACGGCAAAAAGGCAAAGATGAACAAGGGGGTTGTTGAGGTTAAGGCGAGCGCGTGGATAACAAAAGATTATGAAAGCAGGTGGGAGGCAAATGCATTTCTTAAATTCATGAGGGGAGTTTATGACAGGTATGTGATAAGGGAGAGAATACAAACATACGAAAACAAGCTTTTTGGAGAGGCTGACGAGCTTATTGCGCAGGCAAAAGCATTCCTTGAGCTTGAAGGCGAGCATTAAAATTTAAATTAGCGAAACCTTTAAATATATCCCTTACGAGGTTTTTTCATGATAAAGAAAAGAGATTGCTGGAAAAGCCTGATGTTTTTGGTTGTTCTGCTTGTTTTTGTTCAAAGTATTTCATTTGCTTCTGCAATAAATATTGAGGTTGAAAAAGCTACAATAAGCGATGTCGTTATCGCAGAGGTTAACAAGCCGGCAGTTTTTGATTTCAAGATAAAAAATCTTGGGCCGACTGACAATTTTGAGATTTACAGCCTTGTAGGAATCTACTTTTCTCCAAGAGGCACATTTGAGGTTTTGGGCGCTGAAACAAAGAATGTAAGGGTTGAGGTTTATCCTGATGAAAGGGTAAGGAGTAAAGAGGGAATTTTTAATTTTGTATACAACATAAAGGGCAGCACAGGCATATTTGAGGACAGGATTTCAGTAAGCATTGTAAAAATCAGAAATCTTTTCGGCTTGTCAGCAGACAATATTATCATTGATTCAGACTCCGCAACAATCTATATTGAAAACAGGGAGAATGTGAGCATAAGCGATGCTGGCATCTTGCTGTCGTCAGTTTTCTTCAGCTATAATGCAAACCTTTCATTTTCCCCTCTTGAAAAAAAGAGCTTTTCAATAAAGATTGACAGGGAAAAGACCAAGAGCATAACTGCAGGAACATACAAGCTGCTTGCAGATATCAGCATCGGCGGGGTGACTGAAAAAGCAGAATCCTCAATAAAGTATGTTGAGAAGACAGAGTTTACAACAAAAACAGAAAAATCAGGCTGGATAATCACAACAGAGAGGATAACGAAAACAAATGAGGGGAATGTCCCGGCAATAGCAGACATAAAAATACAAAGGGACACCTTTTCAAGCATATTCACAACATTTAATGTGGCTCCGGAAAGGGTTGAGAGGCAGGGGCTGATAGTAACATATTCCTGGGCTGCAGAAGTGCTTCCTGCCGGAAAGCTGGAAATAGCGGCAAAGACAAACTACCTTTACCCTATAGTGCTGGTTATCCTTATTGTAGCTGTTATCTTCATAATAAAGTCATACCTGACAGGCGATGTTATTGTAAGAAAGGACTCTTCATTCGTCAAGACAAAAAGCGGGGAGTTTGCACTGAAGATAAGGCTGAATGTCAGGGCAAGAAGGGCTGTTGAAAGGCTGACTGTAATTGACAGGCTGCCTCCTGTCGTAAAGCTGTATGACAAATACGGCGTAGCGCCAGAGAAGGTTGACGAGAAAAACAGGAAAATACTCTGGAATGTCAACTCAATGTCAGCAGGAGAGCAGAAGATGTTCTCATATATTATATACTCAAAGATTGGAATGGTTGGGATGTTTGCCCTTCCGCTTGCCTCTGTTGTCTATGACAGAAACGGAAAGGTCAAGGAGGCAAATTCCAACAGCGCGTATATTTCTGTTTCAGAGAAAAAGGAGTAAGATTTATAAATTCTCTTTTATGCTATGCTATTAAAGGGTTGATGTAAAATCGCCTCAGACTTTTGAGGGTGTCAAAAACCCTTGGTCAAAGAGCAGTGGCATGTGAATGTCATCTCTCGGGTGGTTTTTGATCACTATCAGAATTTACAAAATTCTGAAGTTATAAAATGGAAAAGAAGATATTATTGGGATTGCATACAGAAAATAAGGATTATGTTGACAGTTTAATCAATGTTTCACAAATAATGGGGTATTCAATCGATTTAGATAGTTAAAAAATGTCAGATACACACAAAAGAATAAAAAATTCAGAATGCATGTATGAAAAGAATGTAATAGTGATGCCGAGGCCAGTAGTTGCCCTGCCGAGAGATTATCTTGTCAAGGTATATGACATGTTTTACAATGGTGAAAGCAGGGATACATCATCGTGGATAGCACATCTGGCAAGGGCAGTTGAAAATCCTAATGTTGGAAACACAGGATTAGCGTTTCTGATAAACTCTGATGGCATGATGAACCTAAGCGGGTGGGAGCAGTATATAAGCCCTGCAGGTGGGCATTCCAATATGATACTCAAAAACAGGATTTTTACATTTGATGAAAAAGATATTGAAGGTAGCTTCAAAGAGGGGTATGTTAGAACTGAAGGCATATACTGCCAGCACGAGCTTGACATAGTCACCCATGAAAGAAAAGCAATGGTTGATTATGTGAAAAGCCTAAATGCAACCTCTTTAAATGATTGGCTTGATGATGTTTATGAAGGAATAATTCATTATTAACAATACTTCATCGAAGGATGCCGGTATTATTCTCCATTAAAGGCAGGCAATATCTTTAAAAATATCCTTTATTTCTATAATCATCCCTCGGTAGCTCAATGGTAGAGCGCCTGGCTGTAGAAAATTATCTAGGGCGGATTTTCCGCTTCATGCGGAGCAAAATGAAGCCTGAAAAGCCAAGTGCTGTAACCGGGAGGTTGGGAGTCCGATTCTCCCCCGGGGGATACTATTCCTTATTAGAGAAAAACATAAAAAAAGTGCAAAGAGATATACTGAAAGAAGTGAATCAAAAAGATATCCCCTTAATCCCCTGTTAATTTTAGAAAAGTATGGGTTGCCGGATATTAATCAATAGTTATTTTCATTTGAATAAACATAATTATTAAGTAATAACAAAAACGAAATGTTTAAATACTAATAATTAATTATTTTTTTATGATATCTGATAAAGATTTTGCATTACTGAAAAAGTATTCTGAAAGAGATTTTGATTTTTCAAAATCTGAACAAACTCAACATTCAAAGAGAGTTAAATCAGTTGATGAAGGAGTAGTAAATATTACTTCAGGGTATCTTGCAGTATGTGAAGCTCTAAATATAGATGCATATAGGCAACTGGCATTTGCTAGAGATATGGGTCGTGGTTGGGGTGGAAGAGGAAGAATAAAATTATATAATCCTATATGGAATGTTCCAAAAATGATGCAAGGTGGTGACTTTGTTGCTTTTAGAAATCTTTTTGGAGATGGTTGCTTTGCAGTACTATCCTCAAAAGATAGATTTTATGTTGAAACAGATTCTCCTACAAATATAGCCCATAGATTAGTAAATTCAATTAGAGAAGGGGATGTTGAAGAGAAAAAAGGCTCAAGATTATATCGTTTAGAAGGATTTGTAGGCGTTGGAGGCGGTATAATGGCTGTAACTGACCCAAAAAATAATTCCATGCAATATCCTAAATGCCCGCGCGGTAAGCATGAAATTTCAACAATATTATCTGTAAAACCTGGAATTTATGCTTGTAGGTTTATTGAGGATGGCAAAAAACTTGCCATTAGAAAAAAGAATTAATTTTTGGTGATTGATCATATCTAATTCAGGCACTTTTCGTACAAATTAGGCATAATTAAAAAAGTGAACTTTCATATTCAACTTGCCCCAGGGGGACTTTTTATTTTTCGTCAGTCTTCAGCGCAGCACCGCAATTCTTAAAAACTCCATACATCACCAATTTTCATGAAAAAAAAGAGTTTCTGCAGCATTTTACCAGCGCAGTGGGCAGTTATTGCCATGCTTATTCTTTTCAGCGTCATTTCAATTGCCCTAGCAGCTGTTCCTGCTTTAGGTGCCCCAATACAGTGCAGGCTTACAGCTGAGAATTATGCTGTTGAGGTTTTTCTGAACAAAGACTATGTTGAATATAATCTGGGCTCAATGAACAGCTCAGACAGTGTTCTTAAGCTGGATAACTCATACATATTCAAGTCATTCTATGGGAATAATCTTTACACAATTTTGTCTGAACAGGCAGCTCCCGGAGGAAGTGATGCTGAAAGATTTCTCTCTGTAAAGCTGCAGCTGCCTGTCAAAAAAGAGGAAAGGAATGTTTCATACCTGAGAATAACATCATTCAAGAAATTTGAGAATGCTGACTTAAGCGCAGAGCTTAGGGGGTGGGCAAAGGTGTGCAGCAAAGAGCTTGATTCCTGCACCTTTGAAAAAGGCAAGATAAGCATAACAATTGAGCATGCAGAAGATGGATTTTCGGGCTATATTGATTTTTTAGATTCTGATTTTTATGAATGCTCTGGCAGCAAAGACTGTTCTGGAGAGTGCATGTATTTTATGTCACAAAGGGCTTGCGTGCCACAGTTTGTTATAGATGAGATAAGCTCACTAGTGCAGAGCATTGGCATCTCAAATAATTTTAAGGATTTTACCATCTCAAGAAAAACAACTACGGGAAGTTATACTGTTTATGAGCTTGTTCCTGAGGCAAATGGGAGCATAAAATGGCAGGATGCCATGAAGGATGAGCTCTCATGGCTTAAGTCGCAGGACATAATACACATAACAGAAAGGGATATTGCAGAGATAGCAATTCTGTCAGAGGGGGGCCGAGTTGGGGCAGGCAGAGTATATTACGGAATAAATGAGGCAAGTATGCTTGCATGGACATATTCTAATGCAGATGAAAGCAGGATAGCAGATGAAAGCGACTGCGATGAGTTTTATCCTGCAGGCAGCAGCAAGATGACGGGGCTGTCCATATTCAGCATAAAAACATCAGGCAGGCTTTATATGCTCATTCCAATAATTTTCATTGCGCTTATTGGCGCTGCAATAGCAGTGTTATTTGCAATTGCAAAAATCATGGACAAGATAAGCGAATGGAGAGAAAAGCCGAGGATTAGGGTGTGCGAGGCTTAAAACAAAAAGATTTAAAAAGCTTGTATTTTTGTGTTCAAGAAGTTAAAAAAGGAGTTAAAATGCCAAAGAAGCTTAATAAAAAAGAGGAAGAAGTTAGTAGAGTAGATATTGAAAAGCCATCATTTATAGCAGGTGCAGATGACAGCAGTAACAGTGACTTTGACAGCGACCTTGACGAAGAGTTAGAAGATAGCGAAGACGCAGACTGGGAATAATAACTCTAAACTTTTTATTTGTTTTCTTTTTTCTTTTTTTATTTGTCAAGCTAGAAAGATTTATGAATAAACTATATTTTAATGTGGTAGAATGAAACCTCCATCAAGCAATGAAGTGCGAAAGCCGACAAAAACAATTTCAGGGGTTACCCCTGTGGCAGTTATGCTGCCTCCAAGAAAATGCAGGCACGGGACATGCCTGTATTGCCCAAGCCTTAATATGCCCCAAAGCTACACTCCAAAGTCTCCAGCAGTAATGCGAGCCCTTTCTTTAGGCTATGATGCTTACAGGCAGGCTGAGGCAAGGATTCAGGCTTTTAGGATGATGCACCATCCTACAGACAAGATTGAGCTGATTATAATGGGCGGCACTTTTCTGTCTTATCCTGTAAAATTTCAGCACAGCTTTATCAAAGGATGCTATGATGCGCTCAATGGTAAGAAATCAAGGAATTTAAAAGAGGCAAAAAAGCTCAATGAAAAGACAAGGCACAGGTGCGTGGCACTATGCATAGAAACGAGGCCTGATGTTTGTTCAAAGCAGGATATAAAAAGAATGCTAAAATTCGGCTGCACAAGAGTTGAGCTTGGAGTGCAGGCAATTGATGATGAGATTTACAGGATTGTTAAAAGAGGGCATAAGGTTAAGGATGTCATTGAAGCAACACAAAGGCTCAAGGATTCTGGCTTTAAGGTTGGCAATCATATCATGCCCGGACTGCCTGGAAGCAATATTAAAAAGGATTTAAGGATGTTTAAGCAGCTTTTTTCAGATGAGAGGTTCAAGCCAGACCAGCTGAAGATATACCCGTGCCAGGTTATTAAGGGAAGCGGACTTGAAAGGCTTTATTGGAAAAATAAATACAAGCCATATGCTGAAAAAGAAATAAAAAAGATTATTATAAGAATGCTGGAAGCTGTTCCGGAATACTGCAGGGTGATGAGAATAATGAGGGAGATACATCCAGACTATCTTGCTGCAGGAACAACAAGAATTGACTTAAGAAAAGACATTGAATATGAAATCAGGAAAAAAGGCATAAAACTGAATGAGATAAGGTTCAGGGAGATTGGGTTTGCAAAGACAGAGGATTATGATATTAAGATAAAAAAGACAGAGTATAATGCCAGCAAAGGGAAAGAAGTATTCCTTCAGGCAGTGAACAAGGAAAATATCTTATTTGGCTTGCTTAGGTTAAGATTTCCATGCAAGCCTTTTATTAAGGAATTAAAGAACTGCGCAATAATAAGAGAGCTGCATGTGTATGGAAAAGCAGAGAAGCTTGGCGTTAAGGGAAAGATACAGCATACAGGAATTGGCAGGGCACTTATTAAGATGGCTGAAGAAATTGCTAAGAGAAATAGAGCAAAAAAGCTTTTTGTTATAGCTGGAGTTGGTGTTAGACCTTATTTTTACAAACTAGGATACAAACAGGATGGGTTCTATGTGTCAAAAGAATTATAATCCTGTCCATTTTCGCGAATGCCGAAATGTTTATAAACAGATAATATTTTCAGTAAAAGAAAGGGGTGATAAACAAATCACTCCAGAGAGTTCTGGAGATTGTTAGGCGATAAGATGGGAATAAATATTGAAGTAGGGGATGAAAAAATTTGGGAGTTTATCCAAGAAGAGCTAAAAAAACAAATGGCTTTTGTTGGAAAAGACTCAAAATACTTAGACCTTTTATTAGTGAATAGTTGCAGCATTGCCCTTAATAAGAAGGATCAAGTTAAGGAATACAACCAATTTGTGAATTTAATAAAACCAGTCTGTGAATATAGGCATATTGCTGTCATTAAAAAAGAATTTGACGAGTGTTCATCTGAAACTGAGCCTACTTTACATTTACAAGTTATGTTTTCTCCAGAAAGGCTTCCCTTGTCTTATATTTTATCTAATTTTAATAATCAAGATCCATATGTAGATATTAGAAAAAACTCTGATTTAACATATGTATCTTTTGATTATAACGATTTAAATGAGAAAGATATAACATCATTAAAGCGCTTAGTGAAAGAACATAAAAAAGATTGCAGTATTCTCGATAGAGATTTGTGCCATGTAACAGAAATTAACAAATATATTTTAAGGCAAAGCACACCAACACCAAAGTAATAATTGAACTCAGCTATTATCTATGTATAAAAGAACTATTTTACGCCTAAACAATGTCATTTCCCTGCGCAGATGCTGCATTCTCGCAGACAACCTGCTTTTCAGACTCTGCTATGAAGATTACAGGAGTAACCTCTATCTTCAGGGGCTTTGCTGAAATGCCTGAAAAAACATAAGTGCCTTCGGCAATAGTGCTCAGGTTTGTGTTTCCGCTGCCTGCAGCAGGCGCTTTTTCCTTTCCGTCAATAAAGAACCTCATGTCATACAAGTCTGCCTCACCTTTGTCCTTCTTTACTGTTATTGAAAGATTAGCCCCGGCAGGCTCGTATTTTGCCCTTATTATGCTCAGTATTATAGAGCCGCACTGAGTCTTTGTGTCTATCTCGCCGCTTTTTCCGCGTATAAACTGGAATAAAACAACAGATACAATGACAAGCGCTGCAATTACAAATAAAACAATAAGTATTGTCGCAATAATCTCAGAAACTGCTTTTTTGCCATTTCTGCTTATCTCTCTTTTTTGCATTTTAAGTTCTTCTGCCTCTTTTTCTTAATCAATTATTATGCTTGATGGTTTATAAATGTTTTTATGGGTGCGCAAAATAAAAAGTTTTTTCTTTGCTCTCATACCTGCAATACCCTAAGCCGATGAAATGGTATATTGAATCCTTTTTTGGCTTAACATCAGAAAGCCCGAAAACAACAGATGCGTCAGGCATAACAACCTTTATGTTTTTCCCGCTTTCCCCTGACTTTTTCCTACTATTCTCTTTCACTTCCTGCTTAATTATCTCAGCCTTGCCTTCTGCTTCCATTCCTGTCTTTTCTATCTTTTTAAACTGCGCCTGAATTGCCTTCTCATGCACTATCTTCCTGTTTAAAGCATAAAGGATGTCCACAGGAACAGCAATATCACTCTGGTTTAAGCCAATGCTCTCAACAAACTGCCTTATTGCTTCTGGCTGTATCCCTCTTTTTCTCAGGCTTTGCACGCTCCATGTTCTTGGGTCATCCCATCCTGAAAACTGCCCTGATTTTACCTCATGCTGAGCCTTGCTCTTGCTTATCTTCGCGCCTATTCCCTCAATTCTGACAAGCCCTGCGTGCAGCAGCTCAGGATGCTTCCACCCGAAGATGTCCCAGATATATTTTTCCATC
>DATDUA010000051.1:0-2522 GCA_035290605.1 Candidatus Nanoarchaeia archaeon | reverse complement strand
CTGTCACAACCACTCAACAACCTCCTAAAGAAAAAACTAAGGCTGAAGATAAAAGTAATAAAAATAAAGTAAGATGTCGCTTCTGCAAAAAACTATATAGCTCAGAATACAATGGCTGTCCTTATTGCAAAAAGAAATAATGGCGCTTATCTTCTATCCCCAAAATTCCTGCTTCTCTTAAATCTTCTGTTGCCCCTGTCAGGATAACTGCTTCCCCTGCGTTCGCTGCGATGCTCGCTTCTGCCATGAGAATATCCTGAGGTTCTATCCCTTCCACCAGATGAATATTCACGACTTCGAGATTCTTCCCTGCGGGGCTCGCTGCCATACTCTCTTCTGCTGTGAAAATCTCTTTTGTATCCATCCCTGCCTGAGCCTGAATATGACTCCTGCCTTCTGTATCCGCCTTCCCTGTGGTATTGCCCTCCGCCTCTTGAATATCCTCTGCTGGAGCCTCTGCTGAAACCAGCGCCGCCCTCATTAAATCTAACCATTATTCTTTCAACCTGCGGGGTTTCTCCTCTTTCAATCTTTAGTTCATCATTATGAAGAATTCTCTGGAAGTTCTCATAGTCCCTGCTTGCAAGAATATTAATTACCTTGCCCTCTTTCCCAGCCCTCGCAGTTCTTCCAATCCTATGCACATACTCCTTGCTCTCCCTCGGAATATCATAATTATAGATGTGCGAAACTCCCTTAATATCCAATCCCCTGGCAGCAACATCTGTGCATACTAAAATATTAGCCTGTTTTGCATGAAATTTTTCCAGTGTTCTTGTCCTTTTCGGCTGGGCATGCCCCCCATGGATTGCCAACGCATTTATTCCCAGTTTATTCAGGTTATCAGCAACCATGTCTGTGTTTCTCTGCGTGTTGCAGAAAACCATTGCCAGCTCTGATTTCTCATTCTTTAAAAAATGGACAAGCGAGGAAAATTTCTGGTTGTCTTCAACATCATAGTATGTCTGGGTTAATTTTGAGGAATCAACATAAGCCTCTGCAGAAACCTCAACAGGGTTATGCATGTGCTTGGATGCAAGCCTTGCTATGTCATCCGAGATAGTTGCTGAAAAAAGCATAGTCTGCCTTTTTTTAGGGCATTCTTTTATAATATCCTCAACATCATCCTTAAATCCCATGTCAAGCATCCTGTCAGCTTCATCCAAGACAAGGATTTTAACATCGCGGAAGCCTATTGTCCTTCTGCTAATGTGGTCAAGAATCCTCCCAGGCGTGCCAACAACAACATCCGCTGTCCTTAAATCCCTCATCTGCGGGCTTATTGCAACCCCCCCATAAACAGCAGTTATCTCCAGATGCTTGTGCTTTGAGAATTTTTGCAGTGCCTCAGATACCTGCTCTGCCAGTTCCCTTGTAGGGGTTAATACCAAAGCCTGAATCCCCTTTCCCCTTTCTAAATTCTTTATTATTACAGAAGCAAATGCCAGCGTCTTGCCAGAGCCTGTCGCAGCCTCGGCTATGACATCCTTTCCCTCAATAATCAAAGGAATTGATTTCTCCTGTATCTCTGAAGGCTTTTCAAAGTTCTGCTCCTTGATTGATTTCAATAAGGGCTCGCTTAAGCCAAGTTTTCTAAAATTTTCCATTTGTAATTGCAAATATTCCGCTTATAATTTTTATAAAATGCCTTGAAAACAAAAGTTTTTCAATATAAGAAAAAGACTAATTTTAGCTTTTTCTCTGACAAATTTAATATTTAATATCTCATTTATGCGTTTATAAGCCTTTTGTTTTGCGTTTTGCGCGGGCTTTGCTAAGATTTATAAATGCCAGTCAAATAGAAACATATGGAAAAAGACATAGGAAAAATAAGCAAGAATGCAGAGACAGACATTGTTATCAGAGTTGATGATTTTGGCGGCAAGCGCGGATTGACAATAAGAGAATTCACGACTTCTGAAAGATACACAGGGTTTACAAAATCTGGGACACGAATTCCTGTGGAAAAATTTGCTGAATTCAAAAGGATGATAAACAGCATTGACGAAGCAGAGCTGGCAGCAGAGGTTGTTTCCGCAGAGAAAAATGCCATGAAATCTGCCAAGGCATCTGACATAAGCGAGGAAATCGGCGAAGACGGGACGATATAAGAAAGCTGGAAGAATAAAAACTTAATTACTTTAGTTATCCAATTCACCAATCTCTGAAAATTCTTTTTTGCTTTCTCCTGAACAAGCTCCCCAAGTAATGAAAGAATAGCTATCTATATACTGATTTTTAATTAAAGCTAAATAGACAGGAGTATCCAAATTCTGTAATCTTTCTATTGATCTTGGCGTATTTAAATTTGCCCCGCTACTCCATTTTACAAGTTCTTTTTCTGCTTCTGTTTTATTTATGAATTTTTTAGCTTCAATTAAGTGAACCTCCACACAGCAAGCTGTGTGGCATCTACGACGACTAACTAAACTCATACAATTTTAATTGCTCCCCTTTCTTTCCTTGTTTCTTTATGTAATCTCGAATAATATCTGCATTAATTCCTTCACCAATTGTTGCAA
>DATDUA010000050.1:0-3376 GCA_035290605.1 Candidatus Nanoarchaeia archaeon | reverse complement strand
GGGTATTTTGGCATAAAAGATAACTGGAAGGAAAGGATTGAGATTTATCACGGATTTACAGAGGGGCTTAAACTGCTGAAAAATAATGGATTAAAGGCTATTGTTGTTTCAAACCAGCCAGGGATTGCAAGAGGATATTTTGACTGCAGAAGGGTTGAGGAGATAAACAAAGAGATCGACAGGAGATTAAAGGCAAAGGGGGCTGTTGTTGATGGCTGGTATTACTGCCCTTTTGTTGGAAAGGAGTATGCAGTTGAGAATAACATCTCCCTGGCAAATCCATGGGTAAAGGAAACAGGCTTAAGAAAGCCAGATATAGGCATGCTTATACAGGCATGCCATGATTTAAAATTAAATCTGGATAGTTCCCCCGTATATTTTATAGGGGATCATCTAAGCGATGTGCAGGCAGGATTAAATGCAAACGGCAAGAGCATATTTCTTCTTACAGGGCATGGGAAAAGAGGAGAGGATAAGGTAAAAAAGATGAAAAAGAGCTATCCCGGCAGGATTTTTATTGCCGGCAATTTTTTATCTGCTGCTAAAATAGTGCTTGATGATATAATACTAAAATTATAGGAAATAGTTAAGATGAAATATTATCTATTAAAATTGCAAAAGGAATATTTAAAATGAAAGACCTTTTGTTTCTCGCCCTGAACAACCTTAAGAGAAGGAGATTGAGAAGCTGGCTGACAATGATTGGGATATTTATCGGCATAATGGCTGTTGTCTCGCTTATAAGCATTGGGCAGGGCTTGCAGGAGTCAATATCAGAGCAGTTTGAAACTCTTGGAACAGACACAATAACTGTGATTGGAAAGGCAGGCGTTATTGTTTCGCCTGTTGCGTCAGAGCTTTCATCCTTTCCCCTAACTGAAAAGGATGTTGATATTATCAGAAAGGTTAATGGTGTAGATATGGCTTCTCCTTTTTTACTTAAATCACTTGAGGTTGAGTTTAAGAAAGAAAAACAGGCGGTGTTAGTATCTGGAATTGTGCCTGATGAATACAATAAGATTTTTGAAAATTCACTTGAGTTTGACAGGGGAAGGCAGCTGGAAGAGAATGACAAAAACAAGCTTGTGATTGGATATAATACAGCAAACAAGGATTTCGGCAAAACGATTAATGAAGGAAGCAGTGTCAGGATTAATGGCTCCGTGTTTGAAATTATTGGAATTCTGAAAAAGATGGGCACTCCTGATGACAGCTCAATCATCATGACGCTTGATGATTTAAGGCAATTGTCCGGAGAGGAAAAGATTATATCAATGATATTTATCAAGGCAAAGGCAGGCACAAATGTCACAGATGTTGCAGAAAGAATAGAGGATAAATTAAAGGATTACAGGAATGAGAAGAAGAGCGAGGAGCCAAAGACATTTGCTGTTTCAACATCTGAGCAGCTTCTTCAGGCATTTTCAAATGTGTTTGGGATTGTGAATGCTGTGCTGGTGGGCATTGCTGCAATCTCGCTTCTTGTTGGAGGTGTAGGAATAATGAACACAATGTATACTGCGGTTTTGGAAAGAACAAGGGAGATTGGGACACTAAAGGCAATAGGCGCAAAGAACTCTGATGTTTTGCTTTTATTCCTGTTTGAATCAGGAATGCTTGGCTTGGTTGGTGGTGCTATCGGCATTGCCCTTGGATTTGGAATAAGCAAGGCTGCAGAGTATATTGCAGCAACAGCCCTTGGAACAGGATTGCTGAAGGCGTCCTTCAGCTGGGTGCTGGTTGCAGGCGCCCTTTTCTTCTCATTCACAATAGGCGCCCTGTCAGGTGTGATGCCTGCCATCCAGGCCTCAAGAATGAAGCCTGTTGACGCACTGAGGTGGGAGTGAAGAGAAAGGGAAAAGCAAATAAGGGGAGCCTGCCATGTTTTTTATTCAGACTCATTTAAGCCAAGGCTTTCTCTCAATTTTTCTAATCTTTCTCTGTAGATTAGGACAGAATTATCATTCTCTATTCCTAAAATTTTAATCTTGAGTTCTAATGTTTTTAATAAGCTTTTGTCTATCTCTTTAATATGATATCTTCCCCTGTCAATATTTTTATCCAGAATATCTTCTTCAATTTTGTCAAAATGCTCTTCTATTTCTTTTTTTAAGCTTTCAATCCCTTTTTCTATTCTTTTAGCTCTTTTGACCATTTTTGACATAATTCCAATGCGCTTATTAATTCATTTGGAAGGAGATTATTTAACTCTTTCTCATTTCTTTTTATTCTAAGATAAGCTGAATAAACCTTGTCTCCTGCCAGTTCCAAGAAATCTTTTTTGCGGTAATTCTTATCAGAAAAAAGGCACTTTATTAAATATAATTCCCTCATCCTTAAGACAATGGAATAGGCAATGCCGTCGGGGATATTCATGCTATTTTCTTCGCACATTCTTACAGCATCTTTGTTTATCTTGATAATCCTATCAATCTCCAGCAGGCTTTTTTTAATATTGAACTTGTATTTTTTAAGCCTGTATTTCTCAATTAATTCTTTATTGAAAATGACTTTTGCCTCTTTTAGGATGCTTAGGTAATTCAGGTTATTTGGCAGGTTCTTTGAAAAAGAGCTCTCTGAAACTAAAAGAATTTCGTAATTATTATAATTAATAAGCTTATTTGTTTTTTCAGTTATAATTAAAATGTCTATATCGCTGTCAAAATCAAACTCTCCTCTTGAGTAACTGCCAAACAAATAAACCCCTTTTGCATCTTCGTTTAAATTCTGCTTGAATAGGCATGCTGAAATATCCTGGAGAATTTTCTCTTTTGACGGGTTGAAAAGAGTTACAACTACCTGCTTGTTCAGCCAGCTTCTGGGCAATAAAACCCCTGCAGAGGTTCCAACTTCTCTTGTTTGTTTTACTATAGTTTCCATGTTATAAGCGACATTGTATATTGTATTATAATATATTATAATACAATACTATTTAAAGGTTTCTATTTATAAATCAAGCATTGATGCAGGGCATGCTGAAGGCATCCTTCAGCTGGGTGCTGGGTGCTGGTTGCAGGCGCCCTGTTCTTCTCATTCACAATAGGCGCCCTGTCAGGCGTAATGCCTGCCATACAAGCATCAAGGCTGAGGCCTGTTGACGCACTGAGGTATGAGTGAGCGCAAGAGCGGGAAGTGGCGGGAAAAAAGGAAAATACAGGATTTTCTAGTGTGTTACCTATAACATAAAATATGTGACGGGTAACCTTTACGTAAGTGATAAGTAACATCAAAAAAACAATGTGCCACCACATGTCAAGAACCCTGCGCTAAAACATATAGCGTGCTCGGGTTCTTGAGCACATTCAAAAATGCCTTTTTTCTCTGCGAGTTAAAACAAGCAGAGTTCATAAAGAGCATTTTTGATGTCTCAAAAATC
>DATDUA010000049.1:0-4306 GCA_035290605.1 Candidatus Nanoarchaeia archaeon | reverse complement strand
TAAAACTCTTTCAGGCTCACCCAGTGCAAGCCCAGTCGGATTATCATACAGCCAATGGTTTTGGCCGAAGCATGCTGGCAAATCCCTTTCTTCAATGTACCTGTTTTTGTTATATTCATTATGCGGTTTGCCGTCTTTAGCTCCTGATGCAATGAACTTTTCTTTCCAATATCTATAACTCCATTTCATGTCAGCATAGCGCGGGTCATCTTTTGCTTCATTAGAGGAAGGCTTTGTCCCTTGAGGAGGCTTGCCGGAAGTTGATTTTGATTCATGCACAAACTTTTCCGGATTTGTAGGGTCAGCAGGGTCTTTGTCATCTGGCTGGTAATAACTTGTTGGGATACCTTTCCCACTAAAGCTTATACAACAGCACCCTACCTTTGTTGCCGGATTTTTACTGACGACATCGACTGAATTAAAATCTTCTGAGTTAGGGTCGTAGAAGCAACCATTTGTGTAGCCCCATGTGCGTGCAAACTTTATAGTTTCTGGCTCATTCTTTTTAGATGTTGGATTTTCGCCCTCTATCAATACCTTATTTTTATTATCTTCTGCATTCAAAGCTCTGCAGTCTTGTACAGTCAAGCATTTGCCAACAGCGCCACTTCCCTTTGAATCTTCTATTATTTCGACTTTTTGTCCATCAACTTTTACAGTAGCTTTTTTTCCTTTTATTCCCCCATCGCAAATCTCCTGACAGCTCTTTGGCTGATTGGTTATATAGTTGAAATCATCCTTTTTGACTGCATACTCAATATTAAACTCTGCTACACCACTAGGCCACTCGAGTTGATACACATCACCCTCTTTTGGTATTCCAAGTTTCACTAATTTGACTCCTTTATTTGTGCTCACCCTGAAGCATTTATCATCCTGCCCATAGTTTTCTTTTCTTAATTGCGGAAATGAAGAAATGATATCAAGGCATCTCTCTACCCTTAACGGCTGTCCTCTTTCACTTTCGTCGATTGGGCAGCCTTCAATGCTTTGAATCCTTCTTGACAGCTCGCCATCAATTTTTGTCTCTGTCCACTTTGAGGGGGCTGAATGCCCGAAAATCCTGTCGCAGCTGTACCTCATCCAGCTATACGTGCTTGCCTCTGTCGCCCACCAGCCTGCTGATGCAGGGAAGCATCTTTTCAAGTCTAGGTCATTCACGTATTTTAATTTGAAAGCGCCGTATTTCGTGACTATGCTCTTTATAGTGTTCTCACAATAATCCTTGTCATCTGCTTTAGCGGGCTTCAATGGATTCTTTTCAAAAATCTCCAGCCCTTTTACAGTGCCGCCAGTAAGCTTGAGAATTAAATACGATTTTTCCTCCCAGAATTCAGTCCATCTCCTGAAAACCTGAACAACTAAATTTACTCCGCCTGAAGCAAGGCAGCCAACCGCAACAAAATCAACAAGCCTGTCTATCTGCTCCTGAACCTTGGTTAAGGACTTGATTGAGTCCTGAAGGAAGTCAACAAAATCAAACAAAAGCCAGTCTGGCATGAATTTCCTTGGGTCGATTATGGTGCTGTCAACAGCATAGCTTACCTGCTCGCATGTTGTTTGGGTTTCTGTCTCTAAAGCGCCGTCATTGTCAATATCGTGCTTGTAGGTTATCCTCACCTTAACCGGGAATGTAAGCTCTTTATTTATCGCGTTTAAGAAATTCTTCCAGTCTTTTTCCAAAAATGCATCCATGCCAGGAAACCTGGCAAGCTGCGCAGCAGAGTAAGATACTGTGTTTTCTATTTCATTTTTGCTGAGCTTGAGATGTTTTGTCGGCACGCCGCTCGGCATCACCTGGCAGCTTATATTGAACCTTGGGTCAAGAATCTCTTTTGTGCCGCATGCCTTGCTTAGGCTGATGCCGGTTATTATCGGGCTTGTGCCCCTTCCTATGTAGGAATAATTAAAGAAGAAATAGATTGTTTCAGTGCCTTCTGCCATTCTTTCTGTGCTCAGGAATGTCGGGCTTTGGAACCTTGTCAATGGAATTATATCCCAGCTTTGGTTGCCGCTCCAGCATGTGCCTATATTCACCTTTTGGGTTGCAAAGCCCCTTTGCCCTGTTGCGTCTGTTGCTATCACAACAAGCGTTGTTGTTTTCGAGTCTTTGCCCTCTTCAAGCCTTTCATCCCTGAATTCAGTTACAGGCACTTCCCTAAGCCGCGCAGCCCCTCCAAAAAATGCAGTCAAATCAACACTTTTAAACTTGAAATTTCCGTTCTCATCGGCAGTTTCTGAAAAATCAGCTCCTGTCCTGCAGAAGGACCTGGAGGCTACATTAAGCCGGCATTTTGCGTCGAGGTCTATTTCCGGAATGTTTTGGAGCTCATCTACCGAAAATACAGGCAAAGGCAGCACATTTGTCTCAAAAGTCAGGTTAAAAGAGCTGAAAGGAGTCCTATCAACATATAAATGAACTTTGGCATTTGGCTTTGTCCTTCCGATAATATCAACTTCATGGGCCACATTTTCAAAAACTAATGCTCCGCTTGGCGGGCTTGTTATCTTTACATCAGGCTTTTTTGTATCAAGATTGACATTTTTTTCTATAACAACTGAATTCCCTGCCCTGTCCTCGAATATCAGCTTTATGAAATAATCGCCATCGCCCTTGTTTAGCTTAATCCCAAAATTAAAGCTACCGCTTCCATTCAAAATCATCAAAGGCTTCCTGAAATCCTCAAAAATGTCAACATCCTGAGGCTTGATGCCAAGAGCTGCCCCCCCGCTTAATGTTGTTGCAGTAACAGGCTCGGATTTTGTCCCTTCATTGGCAAAAATGTTGACTGCAGAAATTTGGTAAGTGTAGCTTCTTCCGCTGTCCACCAATGCGTCTATAAACAAATTAAAGTTAGCGGGCTTTGTGATTGCAATCGGGCTTGAATCTTCCCTGTACACGACATAATGGCTGAAGTCCTTGTCTTTCAGCTCGTTCCATTGCAATTCAACAAAATTTTGCCCCACCTTGGTTGCGTTTAACCCTGTAATTTGCGAAGGCACTGCAGTTTCATTTGCTTTTGCGTCAACAAAAACCTTTATCAGAACCTGCTCATTTACAGAGCCCTTGACTGTCAAGTTGGTTTTTGAAGTCAGCAACAGCACTTCGTCAAGCTGCACTGACGGCTCCTGCGTGTCAACGCTTACCTCGAAGATTTTTTGGTTTCTGTTGTTTGACTTGTCGACTGCAACAAGCTTTATGATATTGTCCTGCTCCAGCTGAACCTGGCTGAATGCAAATTTTCCTGAATTTCCGGTTTCTGCATTGCCAAGGCTTCTTTTTGGGATATTCATGTCATTCACAAACAATGTAAGCTGTGAAAACGGCTCTGTCGAGCCAATTAAGTCCGTTACCCTCCTGTTGACAAATCTCGGAGTTGACAGGTTTATGAAAGGAAGCGTTGTATCTTTTCCCGCTGTAAAGCTTTTTGACAGGTTTGCGCAGTTGCCGCTTGCGTCGCATGACTTGACCAGTATTGTGTAATTCGCATTCTTTACAAGCCCGTCTATAACAATAGAATGGTTCGTAACAAGCTCTGCGGAGCTTTTTGCCTTGTCTGTCTTATTTATCCCGTAAAGAACTATTGTTGTTGAGTTTTCATCTGTAATCCATGTTACTCTTGCTGTTGCATCTGTCACTCCGAGAACATCAGCGTTGCTTATGGCAGGAGCAGCTGAATCCAAAGGCAGCGCAGAAACCATAAAAGAATCAGATGATAATCCTTCATTGCCGCTTGTGTCAACAGCCGAGACTTTGTAGCTCAGTGAGCCTGAACTTATCCCAGTGTCATTAAAGCTGTTTGTTGTTGAATTGCCAACTGCAATCCTGTTCCTGTATATTGTGTAATAGCTTAAGTCCGACGTGTTTAGCGCGTCCCATGACAAGAGTATTGAGCTTGATGTTTTTGATGCAGCCTGCAGCCCGGCAACCTGAGGCGGGGGGGTTATGTCCAATGTTTTGAAAGTATGAAAATTGTTAGAGTTGTTGTCCACTGCGGTGTTGCCCATTAAGTCGCTTGATTCAACGGCAAAGAAATACGCTGTGTCGCTGTCAATGCCATTTACAATGTTCAGGCTGTGATTATCGACGAAGTTGTCGTGCCTTTGAGAGAATCCAAGCGATGCTGTCTTGCCATACCTGACTTTTCCGTTTGAAAAATTGTCCGTAAGCCATTCTATAGAAGCTGAATTTGAGGTTACTTTTGCCACCCTGACATCCGAGATTGCCAACCCGTATGCGCTGGCTGTATAGAACGGCAGGGTTAATACTAGCTGGATAAGGAATATCGCCATTAAGTCATTCATC
>DATDUA010000048.1:0-4839 GCA_035290605.1 Candidatus Nanoarchaeia archaeon | reverse complement strand
CTGCGTCAGTATCGGGGCAAGTATTGCCAGAGCTATTGCAATCAGCATGAAAATTGGATTTCCCTTGCCTTCTCTGTTGCTTCCTCTGTACCATAAACTTCTCAAAAAAATCTGGGATATTATGGCAATCATTCCTATAAGCACTGCTGTCAGTGTCATAAACCTTATGTCAAAATTTGCAATATGCGACAGCTCATGCCCTAAAACACCCTCTAATTCCTGCTTGTCTAATTTTTTCAATGCGCCTGTTGTCACGCAAATCACACTATGCTGAGGGTCTCTGCCTGTTGCAAATGCATTTGTCTGCTCGCTTTCCATGATATATATCTTGGGCATGGGCATCCCTGAAGCAAGCGTCAATCCCTCGACAGAATTGTAAAGCTGCCTATATTGTGAAATGTCTGCTTTTTTTGCTCCAACACTTGCAAGCGCAATCTTATCTGAGTTATAATACCCAAAAACAATGTATGACATAGAAAAGATTATTGAGATAATCATGACAATGAAAAAATATCCCGGGTCAAGCGCAAAGCTGATTGCATAGCCCAGCAGCAATAAAACTATAAAAACAATTCCTATCAGCAATGCAGATTTTGCCTTGTTCCTCTGAATCTGCTCGTGAAAGCTTATTCTTGGCTCTTTTTCTGGCATGAACTCTTTAAAATCACAAAGTTTATAAAGTTATTAGTTGTTTGTTTTTTATGGATTTAGCAGGGCAAAAGAGGCGAAAAAATAGTGTGAAACAAATTGCATCAAGGTCATTAATCCTTATTTTTGTTCTACTTGTTTTATCAATAAGCATGGCTTCTGCATTCTCATTAAAAGATTTCTTTAACAAAATCTCTGGAAAGGCAACCTTCCCATCGGGCAATAATTGCACAGATACTGACAGCTCTGATTATTACACAAAGGGCTTTGTATCAGGCAATGAGTGGGGCAGGGCATTTAATTATACTGACCAGTGCTTTACAGATAATATACTCAGAGAATATTACTGCGCTTCTACAGGAGAGGCAAGCGCAAGGCAATATACATGCACATATGGATGCAGGGATGGTGCCTGTTTAACACAAAACGAATGCACAGACCCTGACGGCTCTGATTATTACACTCAACAGGTGTCTTATAGCATTGAGTTTGGGAGGCCATTTCGCTATGTTGATGAATGTTACAATAGCAGTGATTTAATGGAATATTACTGCGCATCTACAATTGAAATGAGCTTAAGAATATATCCTTGCCCATACGGATGCTTAGAAGGAAAGTGCAAGATAGCGTCGTGCTCTGACACTGATGCCGGAGCAGATTATAGTGTTCAGGGGAGTTTGGTTGAATCCAAGGAAAGTGGCATAATAGAGCGCACTGATGAGTGTGTTAACAGCACTGCCCTCAGGGAATATTATTGCGCTGATGCATCTTCAGGAGAAGGAACTGCAAGAATTTATGATTGCCCTTATGGATGCGAGGATGGAAAATGCAAGATAGCATCATGTTCTGATAGTGATAATGGCTCAAATGACACCATGCAAGGAACTGCCACTGAATTTAAGGATGGCGGAAGTACTGATTTTATTGATGAGTGTGCCACAAGCAGTATATTAAGAGAGTATTACTGCGCTTCAACAGGAGAGGCAAGCGCAAGGCAATATGATTGCTATTATGGCTGCAAAGAAGGCGCCTGTTTAACACAAAATGAATGTATTGACACTGACCACGGAACAGCCTATAACACAAGAGGCAGAACCTATGGGTTTGAATTTGGAAGAATGTTTGAGTATATTGATGAGTGTGTGACTGACACCCTAGTAAGAAAGTATTACTGCACTTCTGGGCAGCCGACTGCTTTAGCATATGATTGCCCTTACGGGTGCAGGGAAGGAGTATGCATAATCCAGGATTGCACTGACAGCGATAATGGAGAGAATTATTATGTTTCTGGAATAACTAATTCTACATTATATGGGGTTGAAACATCTTTTATTGACCAATGCACTGATGTTAACACATTAGAGGAATATTCCTGTTCAATTACAGGAGAGATTAACAGCACAGCCTATGATTGCGCCAGCGGATGCAGCAACGGCGCCTGCCTGAATACATGCAATGAAACTGACCAGGGAGAGAATTATAACCACAAGGGAGGGATATATGGAATGCAGGGTGATGTAGAATTCAATTACACAGATTACTGCATAACCAATAATACCTTAAGGGAATATTATTGTGCAAGCGATTCAACCACAGTGCAGTATGATTATGACTGCCTTGGCGGGTGCGGAAATGGCGCATGCAGGGATGAATGTGTAGACAGCGATGAGGGAAGGATTTACGGCGAAGCAGGCGCAGTTTATAAGTTATCAACAGCAGAAATATTCAGAGATGAGTGCGCTCTGAAGCCATGGTATGAAAGATTAGCATTTTGGCTGCCAGCATATACTTTAACTGAAAATTATTGCGACGGCGATGAAAGGGCGTTTGAGGAAGTTCCTTGCAATTCATGTGTAAATGGGGCTTGCATTGATTAATTCTCTATTTCAGAATAAGCCTCTCTTAATTCTTCTAATTCATATTCAGTGATTAATTTTTCTTCAAATGGGCCAATTTCTCTTCCGTATGCAAGTGTTTCAGCTATATTTTCAGCAACCATCAAAGGCATTCTTGCCGGAAATGAAAGTACGCCAAACGTATCTCTTAGCAAGGAAGGCTCCTTTGGCTCAAGATATCCTGAAAGAAGCTCATTCCTTTTTTCAAGCCCTTTTATTCTTTCTTCTATCGCCCTTTTTTGGTATCTGACAGGGTCCTTATTGTACTGATGAGAATGATATGCATCAGCCACAAATGGCCCGCCCATCATAATTGGCGGAAGCAATAAAGTTGTACATACCAGAACATTGTCCAAATTCCTTTTGAAAAAATCCTTAAATGCCATTTTATTTCCTTGCAAGATAAAAGATAGCAAATATGCTTAAAAGCATTTCTGTTATTGGATATATGCTTTTAATCGCCCCTATTCATTCAATATCCTTATTGTCTCTCTTTGCACTTTCAATGTCAATTCCTTAATTTTCTTTAATTGCCCTAAATCAATACTTGTTTCAACACCATAAGTTGATATCTCGCGCCCATGCCTTGCTGTAGGATTAGCAAGATTTTCTTCAACATCAAGTGTATCAAACTGCAAAACAATATCTTTGTCAAGATTCAACTTTTTGTCTTCTATCAATTTAATAAGCAAGGTGATAGTGCATGATTGGTTTTGTGAAGCATAACCATATTTCGCCAATATGCCCAAAAAACAATGGTAAATGGCGTAAAACCCTGCATTCAAAGCCCAATCATAAATTTTCAATCTTTCAAGAGTCTGCAAAACACCATAGTTATACTCAGATTTCTTAAGATGCTTTTGTGCTAATTCCAAATCCTGCTTTGTTTTAACAAGCCTCTTTGGGTCTTTTAAGCACCATTTAAAATGATTTTCTATTTGCGGCATTTTTTAATCACCTCAGCATATTTCTCTGGGTTGTGAAATACTAAGTTATCAGACATTATGCTGTAAAAAACCTTGTCTTCTTTGTTTAAAAGTATGTCTTTTTCTGTTATTTCTGCATACCTTATTGGCTTTTCAAGTAACTGAGATATCCTTATTTCTTCTTTAATTTTCTTAACCTGCTTTGATTCTTTTTTATCATACACAAGCAAAACATCAACATCATTAAAATCATTGTTTTTTGTGGATGAGCCAAAAACAAGGCCAATCTGTATGTAAGGCCTGAATTTTTTCAGGCTATGCAATACGACAGCTAGCCATTTGGGGAATTCTTTCTCTTCAAGGCTTATCATGTATTCTATAAATTTGATGGCTAATTTATTCTCATAAGCAAAGGAAAAATAAGCAGCGTTTCCTATCTCTTTCTTATTCAAAAGCTGTTTAGACGCTAAAAGATTGCACAACTTATTTGTATGAGCGTGGTTTATATCTAAGATTCTCGCTAATTGCCGGGCATTGTAGCTGTCTTTATAATGCTTAAAGAGGTATTTAGCTATCTGAATTTCAATCCTTGTAAATTGTATGTTATTAGCAGCCATATGTATGTTACAAAAATACATAATATATAAACCTTTCGTTTTTTAGTATGTGTCTAAATTTTGAACTAATCTTTCAAAACAAACCTGTCAATCTGCTTCTCCGCCTGCTCTCTCTTTTTCTGGTGCTCTTTCAGGAATGCATTTAGCTTTTCAATCAGAATCTCCTTGAGCTCGCTCGTCAGCATCTTTCCGCTTTTATAATCATCATGAATCCTCTGCAGTTTTTTGTCATCTGGCTCAAAAAACATTTTCAGATACTGAAATGAAACATCAATATCCGGATTTCCGCCTTTTTTCCGATGCTCTTCTATCGTCGGCTGCCCTCCTGAAAACGCATATTTTTTTATCTTTGCCCCAGCCTCTTCTGGAGTGTCTGTCAGGGCTATATAAGATGTTGCGTCAGAGGATGACATCTTTCCGCCGGACAATCCTGGAATAAACATATGATAGGTTGAGCTTAGCTGCATAAATCCTGGATTTTTTATTCTCTGGCTTATATCCCTTGCCAGCCTTATGTGCGGGTCCTGGTCCACTCCGACAGGAACTATGACTGGGCAGATTCCCTCAAACTCTGGCAATTGGGGATGCAGCATGTCAGATGCCTGCAATAAGGCAGACAGCATCTTTCCAGGGCTTATCTCTCCGTAAACTGCCCTGAATTCATTGAATGTTGCATGCCTTGCCAGCAGATTCTGCAGTGTGTAATAGGCATTTGATTTCTCTCCCTGTTTTGACCTTGCGCTCTGAAAATAG
>DATDUA010000047.1:0-5122 GCA_035290605.1 Candidatus Nanoarchaeia archaeon | reverse complement strand
CATATGCGGCAAGCCTGCCGGCTATAGCATTTGTTGCGTCTATGACTAATTCCATTTCATTTTCTTTTTCAGATGCCATTTTGTTCATTTATGATTTTAATCCCCTTTCCAGAGCTGTTTTTCTCAATCTCTTCCATTATTGTTACTGCCTCGCCTTTACCCTCCTTTATTTTCTTCAGCGCCTCTTTAGAGAATGAAAATGCACATATTTTAATCTTTTTTGCCAGCTCTCCGCCAGAAAGCACCTTTCCCGGCACAACAATAATGTCCCCCTCTTTTGCTTTTTTACCTATCTCACCCAGGTTTAATGCAGCATGCCTTCTTCTCGGCGTTGAGAGCATGCCTGCAACAGGAAGCCATGCATCATGCTTTTTTGCAAGAATAATAGTCCTGACTAATTCTGAATTTGTCTTTCTCTTCAGCTGCCTTTCAATCTGTGTTTTTGATTTCATTTTTGATAATGCGTGCAGGTTATAGGAGTTAGAAATATGCAACTCCCGCTATGCGCTTTTAACTCGCAGGTTAAAGGTTCTTCGCTTTAATGCTTTATAAAGGTTTTTGTTTGTTTGATTTGCTCTTGTTGCGCAGCTCCTCTTCCAACAAGATAATCTTTATGTTCTCTTGCTGTGGGTATCCTCACTGATGTTGTGGTGCTCCTCGCTGCGGAACATAAAGATGCGGGGGGAAGGAATCGAACCTTCGCAGGCACTGAGCCATTAGCTCCTTAAGCTAACCCGTTTGGCCGCTCCGGCACTCCCGCGAGTGAAGAAACAAGAGAATTTTAATTTATATATTTATCTTATTACTTGTCTCTGAGCGAGTAAATACCTTAAAATGCAAGGGGTTTTAAAACCTGTCGCTGTAATTAGAATTCTTCTTATTTAAGCTCTTTGTTAACCTGTTCAAGATTCTTGTTCAGTGTTTCTATTGCACCCTCAAGAATGTCCTTCGCATCTATTTGGCCGAAAGACTCTATGAAGAACACAATCTCGCCAGAAGGGCTGATGTTTATATGCCCCCTGTCGTGCTTTTTCTTGCATGCCTCAACGCATGCCTCGCAGGAATCGCATAAATATCTGTCTTCTTCACTGGCAATAATCTTTTTGTCTTTTTTGATAATCTTCAGGGGGCATGCCTTAACGCAATCCTCGCACAAATCACAATCCTTGCCTATCTCAATTTGCGCCTTGTTTCTGTAATAAACTAATCCTGGAGAGAATTTTGCATGCTCTACTCCCCTACCAAGCCTCGCCTTTGCAACCAGTTCAAGCTCTTTTCCCTCGGTAAGCATCACAATTGGCATCTTGTCATAGACAACCTCTGCGCCCTTTAAGCTCTTTGAGTAAACAGTGCACGGGCCGACAGCAGAAAGCTTAAGCTGCACAGTGCACTTTCCACACCCCTTGCCCTTGCAGGAGCATTTTTCGCCATCTGCAAGCTTTTCATTTTTCAGTGGAACCAGCCCGAGCCTGTGCGCAATTATCTCATCATAAAGGGCAGAATCATTCTTAAGAAATTCTATCTCATCTATTGCAAGGATAGGAATCTCATTCGCGCTCCTTCTTATTGCATTTGCCATGCCCTCGCTTGTTTCTGCTGAAAAAATTATCTTTTCCTTTGTTTTCTTTATAACTGCCATTTTATATCTTAATTTTTCTTGATTTTTAAATTTATGTCAAGAACACTTGATAAAACTCCATCCTTTGGGATGGAGTTGTGTTCTTGAGCATCCTAACCAAAAAAATCCTTCTGGGATTTTTAGGGCCCCGAAAATCCTTGATTTTCGCGGAAACAAGTGCCCTTGCAAACCACACCTTTTAAGGCTTCAAAGTTCAAAGAACTTTGACAGTCATCAAAAATCATAGATTTTTGAGATGTGGTGGCACATTGTTTTTTTGATATTTATACTCTTCTGCCTCTTCTGCCGCCCTTTGCCTTTGGCCCGCCCCTTGGCACATTTGTCACATCGCTAATGCTTATTACCTTTATGCCCTCTCTTGACAGGCTTCTTATCGCTGCATGCGCCCCCGGCCCCGGCGCAATGCTTCCTGTCTGCGCCTTTACCTTGACATACAGCGAAGTCATGCCAATCTCTTTTGCCTTTTCTGCTGCCCTTTTTGCAACAAACATCGCTACTGTTGGATTGGCTTTTAACCTGTCCTGCTTTGTAATCATTCCGCCGGAAAACCTTGAGATAGTATTGCCCGCCATGTCTGTTATGTGCACGATTGTGTTGTTGAAAGAGGTGTATATGTGCACAATGCCCTCATGTTCAACAGCATCCCTCTTGCTTTCTCTTGCGACTTCTTCCTTCTGTATTGTTTCTTTATTCTCTGCCATTCTCCGCTCCTGCGCTTTCGGCTTTATCAGCATTCTCGCTCTTTTCCTTTACTTTTCTGTTTTTTGATTTTAAGCTTATCTCTTTTTCCTCGTCCAGGCTGACATTGTATGATGGAATATTAACTGCATTCTCCCCAATCAGGACATGCTTATGCACTATCAGCTGCCTTGCTGAACTTGGAGACTTGGCTATATTCTTTCTTACAAGCATTGTCTGCAGCCTTCTGTCAAGTATGCTCTCCTTGCCCAATGCAAGAACATCCTGCAGTTTCTCAACCCTTAATCCAAGTTTTTTAAGCTTACCAATGAATCTTTCCTGCTCTTCAGGGCTTTTTGTTATCAATGCCTTTGCCTGATCTCTTATCTTGCTTATCCTCGCGTCTGCCTTCCAGACCTCTTTTTTGTTTTTCAGACCATATGACTTTAGAATGCGGTTTTCTTCCTCAACCCTTGCAATTTCATGCAGTTTTCTAGGCCTTGAATATCTCTTTCTCTTCCTTAACATTTTATTTCTTTGCCTCCTGGATCTTCTTTAGCTTTTTCATTTTCATAATTCCGCCCGTCCTGTTCTTCCTGAAATGGCTTCTTGTTCTCTGCCCCCTTACAGGCTGCCCTGCAGAATGCCTCAGCCCTTTGTAGCTCTTAATTTTCTTCAGCCTCTTTATGTCAAACTCCTTGGTTAAGTCCAGGTCAGCGCCTATAATGTGTCTTTCAGTGCCTGCCTCAATGTCCTTTCTCCTGTTAAGCATGAAGCTCGGCAGCTTTGGATTTTTTATAAAATCACTTATTCTCTGAACCTCATCCTCGCTTAATGCGCCAATCTTCTTGTCTCTTTCAATTTTCAGGGTATAGCACACAGCATTTGACAGTCCCCATGAAATGCCCTTTATCCTTGTTAATCCTGAATAAAGGCTCATGTTTCCAGGTATGTCTGTTGAGAGCATTCTTACAATTGCCCTGATTCCCTTTCTTTCTGTTGTCTCTTGCTTTTCTGTGCTCTTATGTTCTTCTTCCATTTTACCTTTATTCTACAAACAAATTATGCCTTTCCATCTCTGTCAGCTCCTGGATAATTCTTTTTTCAACTGCCTTTCTGGCGTCAGGTAGGTGAGGCAGCCTTTTTTTTATGTCCTCAAACGAAGAAAATTCCTTTTCCTTTCTTTCGCTCAGCACCTCATTCATGTGCTTTTTGCCGAATCCCGGAAGCAGTTCAAGCTGGTGAAGCCTTGTATTTATCGCGTCTGCCTTATTGAAAAAATCAACAAACTTCTTTTCATCGTCCTTGACGACTTTTTCAACAAACTCCTCTATCTGGGATTTTGCAGTCTCTGTAAGCTTTTCGCGGGGCAGCCTGCCAAAAATGTAATATATCTTGTCTCTCTTACCCTCGCCTATATAAACCTTCTCCTTTAGCTGCAAAGAAATTCCCCTTCTCGGAACAAGCTGCAAAAGCGAGAAATTTTTCTCCCCTATAGCCTGCGCTATCGGCATCATCTTCCCCTCTAATGGATAACCGTTTGGCAGGTAATCCAGGATAATTGCGTATTCTTCTTTCTCTCCCATTTTCCTTACCTGTATTTCTTGACAATCTCAATAATTTTAGCACTCTCATTTTCATCCAAGCTTGTATCAATGAATATTTTGTTTATGTCTGACGCGTCCTCTGGCAGAAAATCAATGATTTTTACAATATTTTCCGGCTTTAGCTTTATAATGCCTGTTCCTTCAAGCTCTTTTCGCAGCTCTGACGCTTCCTTTGCATCAAGCTTTGCAAACTTTTTTAAAAAGGCCTTCAGCTCCTTCTTTTCATCTTCCACACCCTTTATGCTCTCCCCGACTTCTGCCAGGCTCAAAGGTATTACATTTTTTATCATTTTCTTGTTTTTAAGATTCCTGCCTGTTTTTACTCAGATTTTATTTTTTTTAAATGTATTGGCTCGATTATAAAGCTTTTCTTCTGGTTGAAGTCCATTATGCTGACTATGTATGAATTTCCCCTCTCGCCTGTTATTATGCCAGTCCTGCCCTGCAGCCTTCTTGGGAATTTTGCTTTAATAGAGGTTTCTCTCTTTACAGCCACGTTTTCACCCTCTTTAAACTTCTGAAAGTACTGGCTCAGTCTTATCTTGCCCTTCTCTCTCTCGCTTTTTCTCTTTAACATTTTTTATCTTTCCTGCCTTGCAATTCTTGTTTTATGCCCTATTTCATTCGTTATCTTCTCAAGGCAGCCTGCAACCGCCCTGAACATGTTGTAATGGCTCTCCTTTGCATTGAAAGCTCCCATTCTGGTTTTCATGCTGCATTTAATCTCATGCAGGAATGTCTTGCCATGAACTGACTTCTTCATGCTTATCTTCGCATATTCTATCTCGCATGTTTTTTCTGCCTTTTCAAGCGCCTTGGATATGATGCCAAGTAGCATCTCCTTTTCCACATCCTCAAGCTGAAAGCCGCTTAACTCGACATTTTTCAGCCTGCTTCTCTTTTCCTCATCCAATTTGCTGTCAAACTCCTGCTTTCTTAGTGCTCTATTTGATAATTTAACATCTTTAAAAAGCTTTTCTAACGCCTGCAAATGCCTTTTTGAAAAGCCTTTAAAATCTCCCTGTTCTATCAGAATCCTCTATTTTTCTTTGTTTCCTTGCTAATCTCTATCTCGCCCACAGAGCCCTGGTTTAAATTCCCTGTCTCTCTTGCCTGAGTCATATTATTTACAATAGTGTCAAACATCTTCTTGCCCCATACGCCATGCCCGCATCTCTCGCAAAAATCAATAACACTG
>DATDUA010000046.1:0-8782 GCA_035290605.1 Candidatus Nanoarchaeia archaeon | reverse complement strand
TGTTATTGAGCCGCAGGCAGTTGTTGAAAAATATGGGGCAGATGCCTTAAGATTCTGGGCTGCCTCAAGCAAAATGGGAGAAGACATGGAATACAGGGAAAATGAGATTGTCGCTGGAAAAAAATTTGTAACAAAACTTTTCAATGCAGCAAGGTTTGCATTCATGAGCATTGAAAAAACTGGAAAGATCAAGCAGCCTAAAAAATTAAATGAGATTGACCGGCTGTTTCTATCAAGGCTGAATAAAGTGATAGAAAACTCTACAAATGCATTTGAGTGTTATGAATACAGCAAGGCAAAAAGCGAGGCAGACTATTTCTTCTGGCATATTTTCTGCGACAATTACCTTGAGCTTGTAAAGAGAAGAACATACTCAGGAACAAAAGAAGAGAAAGAAAGTGCATTTTACACCCTTAACAGCTCATTGCTCACAATCCTGAAACTGATGGCACCCTTTACTCCATTCATAACAGAAGAGCTTTATCAGCAGCATTACAAAAATCAGGAAAAAGAAAAAAGCATACACCTCACAAGCTGGCCTGAGAAATTCAAGATAGCAGAAAAAAAGGATGATGCAGATAAATTCAGTCTGCTGATTGAAATTATAAGCAAGGTAAGGCAGGCAAAGTCAGAGGCAAATAAGTCAATCAAGGCAGAGATAATCCTCACATTAGAAAAGTCAGCAAAAGATAAATTAAAAGACGTCCTGCAGGATTTAACTTCTGTCATAAATGAAAAGGATATAAAAGAGGGGGCTTTTAAAGTGGAGTTTGTATAATATTTTAATAAGTAAATAAATGGAAAGTTAGCAAAGAAAACCGTAGGTGTTCATGCAATGGAAGAATCAGAAAAAATAAAGCTTGAATCATTTATTGAGGAGGTTGGAAGCCACAAGGGCAGGCATACAGAGCTTGTGACAGTTTACATTCCTGCCGGCTACAGCCTCAGCAATGTCGTGAGGCAGATAGAGCAGGAAAAATCAACAGCAAGCAACATCAAAAGCAAGAATACAAGAAAGGCAGTTCTTGATTCTCTCGAAAAGATAGAAAGGCAGCTCAAGCTTATTGGCAGGACGCCTGAAAACGGCATGGCAATATTTGCAGGCAACATCTCGCCGACAGAGGGTGTTGAGCAGATTGAGATGTGGACAATAGAGCCGCCAGTTCCGCTCAAGACAAGATTATACAGATGCGACCAGGATTTTGTTCTTGAGCCCCTGAAGGAAATGCTGGAAATAGGCGATTTATATGGCTTGCTTGTGATAGACAGGAAGGATGCTGCTATAGGCTTGCTTGAGGGAAAACAGATTAAGGTGCTTAAAAAACTGACAAGCGGCGTGCCAAGCAAGGTAAGGGCGGGCGGCCAATCAAGTCAGCGCTTTCATCGTGTGACAGAAGGGCTGGCAAAGGAATTCTTCAGAAGGGTTGCAGAAGACATGAAAGAGATATTTTTTAACATGCCAAAGCTCAAAGGCATACTTGTAGGAGGGCCTATGCCGACAAAGGACGAATTTCTTGAGCAGGGCAATCTTGTGACAGCATTAAAGGAAAAGGTTGCTGCAGTCAAGGATATTGGCTATGCTGATGAGCATGGGCTAAAGCTCTTAGTTGAAGCAAGCTCTGAGGATTTGGCTGAGCAGGAAATCATAAAAGAGAAAAAATTGCTGGAGAAATTCTTTAACACACTAGCAAAAAACCCGAGCAGGACAGCATACGGCCTGGCAGAGGTAAAGAATGCACTGAAGCAGGGAGCTGTTGATACTCTCATCCTATCAAAACAACTTGCAAAAGAGCATATTATAGAGATGACAAAGATGGCAGTGGATATTGGAGCCAAGGTGGAAATAGCATCTATGGAAACGCAGGAAGGTGAGCAGTTTTATAACATTACAAAGGGCTTTGGGGCGATTTTGAGGTTTGTTTTGTAGAAGTTCAACGCAATTCAGAACGAGCTCACCTCTTATTTTAAGGCAAGATTGCCTTGATATTTTCTGGCTTCTTTAACAATAGCCATAAATTCTCTGACTCTTTGCATGTCAATTAGATTATTAGTATTGCAGCCTGCCTTAAAAGAAGTTCCAACAATTGCGCCATTTGCAATGCATAATTGTTCATAAGCATTATCAGGGGTTAGCCCTGCTCCAACAACCAGAGGATATTCTCCGATAATTTCCCGGAATCTTCTTATTTTGTCAATAGGTGTTTCCTTTCCTGTTCCTGCCCCGGTTACAACTATTGCTTCTGCTCTTTGTATGCCTATTTTCAAATCTTCTTCTAAATCTGAACCTTCAACCGGATGATAATACTTTGGCCACACCCCGCCAAGAACAATAATATCAGGATATCTGTCTTTAACAGTTTCATATGCTCTAAAATCCAATTTTCCGGATGTATAAGTTCCAGCAATTTGGTCTAACTGAACAAAATCTGCACCATATTGTTGTGCCAGTGGCAAAGACTTACAAAATTCATTTGGAAGAATATTCACGCCAATAACAATATTTGGTTTTCTTCTGTATGTTTCATGAAGAGTTTCAATAACATTCTGAAAAGAGCCATGATAATTCTCAATAATTGCGCTATCAACCCCCTCTTCCTCAAAAACAGAGAGTTCTTCTAAAGCTCTATGAACAGGATTTTGTCCTGCTAAATGAATCATCCCAAAAATCGGGATTTTTCCGAATAACTGGCAATATCTGCTGTTTAGTTGCATGTTATATATAATCATCCTGGATTTAATAAACTTAACGAAAATCCCACCTTTATTGACAATGATTCTCTCTGCAGCCATCTCCCTTTTTAGATAAATTTATTAACTTTTCATTCTTACATTGTTAAACTAAGGAAGGAGTTTGACAGTTAAACTAAGGAAATAGCAATATGGCTGAGAAGTTTGAAGAGCTTATTGAGAATGCCCGAAGGCACATCAGGACAGCAGACCACCTGACTTACATAACTTACCCTCTTGTAAAGGAGAAAAGGCTTTTGCTGAAAGTGATTGATGACATTTATCTTGTCATGGTAAACATTGTGAATGCCATACTTCAATATGACTATGTCTATAAAAGAATAAGCCTGTACAAAAATCCCCAGGAAAATTTTGAGACATTCAGAAGGAAAAGCGCGCCGAGGTTAAATATAACAGATGATGAGATAAAAAGCATAGTTGATGTTTTCAGGCTTGTAAGCGAGCACAAAAACAGCCCTATGGAGTTTATAAGAAAGGAGAAGCTTGTCATAATGTCAAGCAACCTCCATACAGCAGTAGTGAGCGTAGAGATGATTAAAAAATTCCTAAGTGACGCAAAAAGCATGCTCTCAAAGGCAGAATTTATCATTAAGGGTAGGATGTAAAATCAGCTCTTCACAAGCTTTTTCAGGATGCTAATTGCCTCGCTGCCGGAAATCTTTCCCTTAAACCTTTCCATGACAAGCCCCATATATGCATTTATGCTCAAGCCGGGCTTTTCCTTTATGATATTCAGTATTTCCTCTTCAGTATTTGATGGCTTTTCCTCTTTCAAAGCCTCTTCAATGCTCTTGCCTTTGGCAATGCCCATCATTATTCTTTTTGCATCGCTTTCGCCTATCTTTTTGCTTTTTACAAGCTGAAGAATGCTTTCAATAATGTCAGGATTAAGCTTTTCTTTTACCTCGCTTTCTTTCAGCTTTTCATGGCTTGCAATCTCTTTCTGCCAGAGAACAAGCATCTTTGCAACAAGGTTTGGGGCATTGTAAACAGCAACAAGCGACTTGAAGTCCTCAAGCCTGTTTTCCTCAAGAATCAGCTTTATCATCTCATCACTCAAGCCACCTGCCCTCAGTTCATCCTTTATTTCATGCTTCAGCCTTGGCAGCTCCTTCTTTACATGGTTTATAAATTCGCGCGAAATTCTCAGCAATGGCAGGTCTGTTTCAGGATACATCCTTGCTGCGCCTGGCAAGGGCCTTAAGAACTCTGTGTTTCCATCCGGCAGGGCTTTTCTTACCTCTGGCTTGCTTTTTCCATCTTTGACAAGAATTTTCTGCCTTTCAGCTTCATTGATGATTGTTTTTTCTATGAGGGCTGGCTCCTGAACGCCCTTGATTTCAATCCTCTCGCCCCATTCCTTGCCTAATTTAATAGACATATTAACATCCTGCCTTATTGTGCCTATGCCTCTTTTTACCTTGCACGCGCGCAGGATTTCTCCCAGATGCAGTGCAGCCTCTCTTGCCTGCTGCGGTGTTTTTATATCTGGAAAGGTTGCAATCTCAATCAGGGGAATGCCAAGCCTGTCCAGCCTGTAAACAACAGAATTTCCTTCCTGCCTGATAATTCGGGCTGCATCCTCTTCCAGCGCTATGCTCTGGATTCCAACCCTTCCTCGGGGTGTTTCAATATAGCCGTTTCTTGCAATTAACAATGTGCGCTGAAAGCCAGATGTGTTTGAGCCGTCTATAACTGTTTTTCTCATTATCTGTGTTACAGGAATAATTTCACAGTTCAGCAAAAGAGAGATTTGAAGCGCAACCTTTAGTGCTTCCTGATTTATTGCATGAGGAGGCTCTTCATCCAGCTCAACAAGGCAGGTTGTATCATTATATGCTTCATAGACAAACTCTTTTTCCTTTGCTGCCTCAAAGGCAGCTGCTTTGTCTATCTCCCCTGTCTCGCCGGCAACAGCATGAAGCTTTCTCTTTACAACAAAATCCGGAGCATCCTGCCTTAAAATGTCCGGGCAGCTGCAAAAAAGCTTGCCCACGTCTAATTGTTGGTGAATTTCCAAGCCAGACTTCAGCTCTGTCTTTTCATTCCTTTCAGTTTTTTCTGTAATCTTCATTTTATAAATTCCTTTCCAAGCCTTGGATTTAATTCATGGCTGATATTTTCAAGCATTTTTTCTTTTATTTTTTCCTTGTTCTTTGCCCATTCCTTATGAGCAAGCACCCATCCAAGCTTTACAAGAGCTGTTTCTGGCAGCATATCCTCAAGAAAGATAATCCCAAGTTTCTGGAGTTCTCTGCCAGGAGAGTAAACAAGTGGATTTAGCCTGCCGTATAATGTCTGGGGAGCAGCGCAGACAATAAGCCCCTTTTTGATTGCCTGTTTTAATTTTGGAATAAGATTATACCTGGCTTCTTTTGTTGCCAGATGCCCAAGCCCGGTTGCTTCAATCACAAGCCCCCTGCAGTTTTTTGCATAGCAATCTATAATATCTGGAGACATGCCGGGGTAGAACTTGACAAGTGCAACCTTGTCCTCATAAGCAGCATCTAACTTAACCTTGTTATTGTTTCTATTTTTATGCTGGCTTAATATCTCTATTTTGCCGGGAAAGATTTTTGCAATAGGCATTGAGTTTATAACTTTAAATGCGTCTCTTCTGCTCGTGTGCATTTTTCTGACTTTTGTTGCAGGCATTGCATAGCAGAAATCATCATTTGTTGAGGCATGACCAACAATCATTACCTCAGCAATGTCTGATATTGCAGCCCGCGCAGCGCATTGCAGGTTCAGGGAGGCATCACTGGAAGCCCTGTCTGTTGAACGCTGGCTGTATGTCAGGACAACCGGCTTGTTTAGGTTTTTCAGAAAGAATGAGAAAGCAGAGGCAGTGTAGTGCAGGGTGTCTGTTCCATGCGTTATTATTATACCTTTTATTTCAGCATCATTAAGCAGTTCAGCAGCAAGCTTGGCTATTTTTTTCCATTCTTTTGAGGACATGTTTTCGCTTGCCATCATAAATGGAATTTCCAGCCTCTTGATATTAGCAATGTCAAATAACTCCGGATAAAACTTAAACAAATCAGCAGGAGAGGTGAGCCATTTAACACCTCCTGTTGAAGGATCCAGGCGCGAGGAGATTGTGCCACCTGTCATTATCATTGCAATGCCTGGAAGCTCTTTCTTTGATTTTAGTTCAATAGAATTTTCCTTTTCTGTTTTTTCTTCTGGCTTGGCTTTTCTAATTACGCGGACATCATAGATATCCTCCTTTTTTATTCCAATGTTATATCCTGATTTGAGCTTTATAAGAAAGATATCTGGCTCATGCGACTCAAGCAGAGTGCCTTCTGTGCTTTCTTTGGTTGTCATTATGCTGATGTAATCGCCAGGGCTGGCTTTAACCTGCTTTTTCATAGAGGAAGGATGCAAGAGAGATATAAAAAGGTTTTTATACCTCAAATCTTTAAAATAATATGGCTAATAATGTGGAAATAACAAGGTTTGGCGTCTGGCAAGCTGCAAAGGTTTCTGCTATTTTAATGGCTGTTATGGGATTTATACTTGGGATTATCTATGCGCCTATTATAGCAATAGCAGTTGGGATAACAGTAGGTTCTAGCGGATTTGCATGGTTTTTAGGCATTTTTGTATTTATTTTTATGGTTGTCCTTTTTTTGATTTATGGGCTCGCCCTTGGGGCTTTTTGCGCATGGCTTTATAACTTTGTTGCCAAGAGATGGGGCGGAATAAGCATGGAGTTTAAGGCTTCAAAGAAGTAAGAGCATAATATTATCCAGTTTAAACTTTTGAAAGGAGGTTAAAAAATAAAAATGGCAAAAGAAATTCCAGTTGGCGTCAAGATAATTGCAGTGTTGTACTATATTATCGGAATAGTTGCATTAGTATTTGCCATAATTTATTTTGTTGGAGGAATGATGGAGATTCCGTCTATGGCTGGTGATTTATCTGCTGGGGGAATTAGTTGGCTTCTTCTTTTTATAGCGATATTCATAACAATTGTCCTGATAGCATTAGCGATATTTGGGATTTTTGTTGGAAGAGGCTTATGGAAAAAAAGAGGATGGGCAAGAATTACTGCAATAACTTTTCATTGTTTCGTAGTTTTTATTGTAATATACTTAATAGTAAATATTTTTGCTATATTAGAAAGAGCAGGGGGTACAGTCGAAAATAAATTAATATGGGTAATAATCGGCTTGATAGTATCAATAATAAATTTAACAATTGCTGGTTATTTGGCATTCAGTAAGGCTGTAAAAGATGCTTTTAGTTTATGAGGAGAAAAATATTATTGTATAAATTAAATAAAATGAAAGGAGGTGTTGAAGAATGGCAAAAGAAATTCCAGTTGGTGTCAAGATAATTGCAGTGTTGTACTATATCGCAGCAGTGCTTAGTGCGATTTTTGGGATATTTTTTCTTATAGGCGCAGGGTTTATAGGAGCTCTGATTCCTGGTTTTGGGGCGCTTGGAGCCGGCATATTGATTGTGGTTGGCATATTCTTAATTGGCGCGGCAGTGCTTGGGTTCTTTATAGGAAGAGGGCTATGGAGAGCGCAGAAATGGGCAAGAATTATTGTAATAATATTCTCCATAATAGGAGCAGTTATGGCAATAATCCAGATGATAACCATAGGAGCACTAGTGATAGCAAGCAGCATAATCAGCTTGATAATTCAAGCAGTTATAGGCGGATACCTGCTTTTTAACGGCGCTGTCAAAAAAGCCTTCACATAAAGCCTAGTTTTCTGTTTTTAATTTTTTTTTCTTTTTTGTCTTTTCTTTTTATGAGTTAGCTGGCAGTATGTAGAAACAATTAAACTTCTCAAACGAAAGCTTTAAATAATATAAAAATTTATATATCTTTATAATAAAATGTATGATTATATATAAAAATGTATGATTTGAATGAGCAAAGAATACTGGAAATTATCTTTAAGAACCCGACAACAAAATTCCATCTTCTTGAGATAGCAAGGCTTTCAAAACTTCACCCAAATACAGCACTCAAAACTCTCAACAAGCTGGCTAAACAAAAGATGGTCAATCAGGAAAAGAAAAAGCATATAAAAGAAATATGCGCAAATAAAGAGAACCCCCTTTTCAGCATAAAGAAGAGAATATTTAATTTAAAGCAGGTTTATAATTCAGAAATAATTGACATGCTCATAAAAAAGTTCAGCCCCGAGGCTATAAGCATAATGGGCAGTTACTCTCGTGGCGAGGACATAGAAGGCAGCGATATAGACATAGCAGTAATCTCAAAAAAAGATTATGAGGCCATTAATTTGGAGAAGTTTGAAAAGGCTATTGGCAGAAAGGTTCATCTTATAATTACAGATTACAAAAAAATGTCCAATGAATTTTACATCAATTTAATAAATGGCATAATTATGTACGGAGCTTTAAACATAAACAAAAGCTAAAATGGATGATTTTGAAAGCTTTGTCAAAAGAGGGGCAGCAAGAAAGGCATTTCCAGACATTCAAAGAGCCAGAAAATTAGTAAAAGATGGGAAGAGCAGGATGGCAGATGTTGAATTATTAGACATTGAAAAAATGCCCAAACTTATTTTTGAAAATATTTATGATGCTATACGGGATTTCCTGTTGGCAGTATTATTAAGCGATGGCTATAAGACAATTTCTCATGAAGCGCCCATTTCATATTTGTTAAAGAAAAATTGGGATGTATATTCTGCTCAAAAAATAGACATGTTTAGATACTTGAGAAATGGCTCCAAATACTACGGGGAAGAAATATCAATAGAACAGGCAAAAGATATAAAGGCATTCTATATTCAGATTAAAGAGAAAATAAATAAATTAATAAAAGAAAATAAACTTGAGTAAAATGCTACGAGAACGAAAAAAAGATGTGAGGATTGGACTTGAGATACACGGCTATCTTGCCACAAAGGAAAAGCTTTTCTGCAGGTGCAGGGCAGTGCGGCATGCTGCAAAGCAAGAGATTAAGCCTAATAGTTTTGTATGCCCAATATGCACGGGGCAACCAGGAAGCAAGCCAATGCTGCCGAATGCGCAGGCAATC
>DATDUA010000045.1:0-5884 GCA_035290605.1 Candidatus Nanoarchaeia archaeon | reverse complement strand
TCTTCAATCCTGCTTATCTTTGCAAGTTTTTCCTTAAGCTTATCGAGCTTTTTCTCAACCTGGTTCTTTCTTTCGCCAAGCTCTTCTTCATCGCTAATAAGCTTGGAAATCTCATCCCTTAACATTACCTCTTTTTTCTTTGCTGAGCCAAGGCTTGTTTCAATGCTTCCAAGGTTCCTTTCCATGGCATCCTTTTTTGATTTCAGCCCGTTAAGCTCTGTATCCAAGTCAGAAAGCGCCTCTTTAAGCATAGACTGCTGTTTTTTGACTCCATCTGCAGTCTTTTCCTGCTGCTTGTCAGTCTTCAAAAGCTTGTTCAACCAGTCCTCTTTTTCGCCTGCCATTTTATTTTAAAGTTAAAATTGCATAATGCTTATTTGTTTATAAATCTATCTTTCCAGTTTTCTTTTAATCTCATTCAGCATTCCTTGTATCCTTTTTTTGACAATTTTGTATGACCTTTCAGTTATGTAGCCAGAATTAAATGTGCCGTCCAGGATTTGCTGCTGCCTGATTAATTTTTTTGCGGCTATTCTTGCATTTTCCAGAGTTTCCCTTTCCTTAAATATCTTGTATATCCTGGTTGGGTTTCTTAGATTCTCAATGTCTTTTAGCTTCTTATAATTCATAAAAAAGAAGATAAATATCACCAAGGCAAGTATTAGGGCTATAGAGTACAGCCTGTAATCTGACAGGTATGCAATAGTTGTTCTCTTTTCTTCGGCAACATTAAACAGAAAACTGCTTGTTCCAGCAGAATTCCCATATCTAACCTCAGCAGCAAGGATATAATCCCCCTCTTTAAGGTAAGCAGGAAGCTCAAAACTCTTTACAAACTCTGATTTGTCCAGCACACTGATGGTTTCTTCATATTCACTAATCTTGTTATTATGCATGTCCAAAATTGTGTATCTCACAGCAAAATCTTTTTTCTCCCCTATAAAATTATAAGCAGATACCTGCGCCGCAATCTGCTCTCCTGCAAAAGCCTCCTTAAATCTTGCGCTTGCGTCAATTTTTATGTCTGCAAGCTTCTCTGCTGTTTCAACTTCAGCAACAACCGGCAATTTCACCACGCTGCTATCAGACCTTATGAGCAGCGTGCCTGTAAAGACGCCTGTTTCATTTGAAAGAAAATTCAGTGAAAGAGAGATTTCCCTGCGCTTCTCAATAACAACGAGGCTTTCAGCTGACAGAAAGCCCATATTCTCCTCTACAGCAACCCTAATGTCATCATCTATGTTATTGGTTATTATTATCTCTTCTTTCTCCAGCATGTCTTTTTCCATGACAAGCCTTAAAATGGATTTGTCCAGTAAGAAATCCGGGTGTTTTTCCGCAGTCGTGTTTACCAGTGATTGCGTTAAGTTTGTGCTTTCAGGTGCGCTGGCACTTCCAGAAAAGGCAGCAAGACTGATTAAAACAGGCAAGATAATGACAAATGCAATCACCCTCTTTATTTCCATCATCTTTTTTCTTTCTCCTCTATTCTTCTGTTAAATCTTCTCTGTTTCCTCTCAATTACTTTTAACCTGCGGTAATTTAAATACATTATTATTATGAAAATAATGATAATAAAGATTATAACAAGATATATTATATAATCTCTCTTAAAAGGAAATTCCAGCTCAGAAACAACATGGAATGTGTCTGATGACATTCCCCATCCATCCTCGTGCGTCAGCTCAAGCGCAAATATGTAAGTTCCTGGCTCAAGGCTCTCTGGCAGCACAAATGATTTTGAGAATGAGAGCTGTTCTTCAATCTTTAATATCCCTTCCTCTTTTATTATCTCCTTGTTATCAATGCTTAGTATGCTGTAAGTTGCTGTTGCGTTCAGCTCCGGCAGCTCTCCTAGGTTGAATATTGTTATCTGCGCTGATACCCTGCTGCCCGCAAGAACCTCCTTAAGCGATGATGGAATCTCGAGCTTAACATCAAACAGCACTCTTTTGCTTTCAACCGTGATTATGACATCAACAGCCTTTCTTATGTAAGCCCCCCTGATTATTATCCTCCCGGCATAAATGCCCGGCTTTGTGTCCTCTGGAACACTAAAGATAACCGGCAGAGCCTTAGAGCCTTTAGGGGAAAGGCTAAATGACGAGCTTCCCAGCACAGCATAATCCTGTAAATTCTCCATCTCAATGATAAAATCAAGCCCTGTTTCTCCAGTGTTTGTTATTGTGATTGTTTCTGCTGCGCTTTCTCCCTGCTTCAGCCTCTCTTTTATCTCTGTTTTATCAACAACAAAACTCCTTGCTGGAGCTGAGCCCCCACCGCCGCCGCTTGGGGCTGCTGGCGAAGGCGTAGGAGACGGCGCTGCTGAGCTTTCAATCACAAGCTGAACTGTTCCCTGTGCAGAGGCTTTAGCAGTTAGCTTCATTATGTTAAGCCTGTGCATAACTAAAGCATTGCTGACTACAAGCAGCGCAATTACTATAAAAAGAGCCCATAAAGCAGCATTATCTTCTCTCTTTTTCATTCCATACTACATTGATTTATGTTTAAATAGCTTTCTTTACTTTAACAATAATTTTCCCGGAATAATCTGCATATCTCTCGCCTGCTGGCACAACTGCATTTATTCCTATCTCCTTTGTCTCGTTTATCTCAACATAAACATCTCTCTCAAAACTTAGAAACCCTGAGATATTGCCCTCTGCCTTAATCTCAAGCTTTAGTGGGAATCCATACTGGTTTGTGAATATAAGATTTCTGTTTGCGCTTGTGCCGGGCATTATATTGCCAAATGTCAGTGCAGTATTATCCACATTTACTCCTGTTGTTCTAGAAATGCTAATGCTTGCATAAATCTCTTTTGTCTCCAAAACAAGAGAAATATTCAGGAAAATTGAGGACAAAAGCGCTGCTGCGCTTATGGCAAGCAGCAAAACTGCCAAATAAAAATATGCCTTATTTTCCTTTTCCGCCTTTTCTCTTTTTCCTTTCTTTTTCTTTAGCATTTGTCAGCATAAATCTCCTTGCTAAGAATGCAATTGCAATCAGCGCAATAACAACTGCTGCTGCAATAATAACAATAATCATAAGCCTGCTCTCCTTTGATGCAAATTCAATGCTGGCAATGCTGCTTGAGCTGTTTCCAGCATAAAAGAGAGTTATGTTTGCATTGTAAACGCCTGCTGTGAAATTGCCTGCATCAAAAAATCCCTCAAGCATGCCGGTTCCCCACTGCTCAAGCGTCGTGTAAGGCGTCTTAAATCCTGCCAGCACTATTGAATTTTCCTTTTTTGTAATCAATATGTTTGCATAAATGCTGTCTATCCTGCTATTCCAGTTGCTCTCTATCCACACCTGAAACTTGCTTATTCCGCCAATATTAATTCTGCCCGTATAATTAATTATGCTGACAAAAAGCGTGCCTATCTTGAATTCAGAGGCAGTTTTTGCACTGCCTGCCTCATAAGAAACAAGCGCAAGCGCTGTATATAAGCCTGGCTTGTAGCTTGTGGTGTTAAGGACTTTTTTTAGTGTCGTGCTTTGCTGGCTTTTTACTGATGATTGCTCAAGCGAGAATTTTTCCACGCTCTCGTTTTCAGAGAAAATCTCTATCTCTGGATTGATTATAATGTCATCTTTGCCCCTGCTTATTATTGTCAAATAGAGGTTTACAGGCTCGCCTGCATTGACATTATGCGAACTTAGTGCAACCTCTGCGTATTTCCCAGGATAAGGAACATGAATGTATATTGGAGCCTGAATAGCGACAGCAGTGCCTATGCCTGTTGCCTCATCCACCTTCTCCCTCACAACAATCATGATTTCATGCACGCCCGGCTTGTCAATCTTCTCAGGCAGCTTTAATGCTGCTGTAAAAACCCCCCCTCCTGCAAGTGACTTTTTATCAAATGTAACATATTTTCCAAGCTCTCCGCGTGTGAAAATCTCAAGCTCAACTGACGGGTCATCTCCAATCGCCTGAAATGTGTATGATGCCTCAAGATTTGGCTCAAAATTAATCTCTATCTTCCCAGGAGACACGCCAAGCGCTGCCTGGCTCAGCCTAGGCAGGGCTAACAGCATAAATAAAATCAGGGTTGCAAGGCATATGCATAAAACAGGAGAAATACCAAACTGCCTCTTTTTCATGCCCTCTTTCATAAACTAAAAGAACAAAACATATTTTTATACCTTTCTATCACGATAGAATTAGCACAAGAAAAGATAAGAATTAAGCCTGCGTTGCAGTGGCTGTAATAACATCGCTTAACGCGCCTGTCAGCGAGTCATACGGAACCCCAAGCTTTATATCTATTCTTATTGCATCAGAGCTGTTGTAGAATGTAAAGTTGTTGCAAACCCTTGTCCCAGGGTCTGAGGTGTTTACAGCTGTCCAAAAGCCAAGCGCGACATTTGTCTGGTTATAGCAGCTGCCTGTCTTATTGTTTGTAAAATTCAGGAGATACTGCGGAGCTGTTCCGCCAAGGAATGTTGCTGCTGTCTTGCCTGTCTTTATGTCAATTGTAACATTAACATTTCCAATGTTTTCAAGAATAAGCCCTGCATTATTTGCAGTCCAGTTTCCATTTGTTACTGTGCCAACAGATGTGTCAAGAGTTGCATTCAACTGCCCTGCCTGCACAACCCCGCTTCCCCAATTTACTACGCTTGTTGTAAAATTAACAGCTGTCCAATTTCCCACTGTAAGATTTGCAGTGCCTGTGCCTGTAGCATGCCCTGTGATGTTTATCCTGTTGATTGTAAAGGCTATGTTCGCCAAAGCCAGAGCTATAACGACAACTGCAAATATAAAAAGAAAATCATTGTGCTTCATTTTATCCTTCTAAATTACCTCCGCTTGCTCCCTCTCCAGCTGAATTTGGCTCAATAACAAGCTGGACATTTCCTGCATTGCCTGACTTTGCTAATGAGCCAGCGCCTGTGTTGTTAGTGCTGCTGTTAGTGTTTAGTGTAATTGCAATTGAGATTATAGATAATACTACTGCCAAAATCAGCATAATCGCAACCACTTTTTCTGATACCATTTTCTCTCGTTTTTTACAATCTTTAAATACAAAGATAGTTTATAAATATTATTGTTTTTTCAAGGATCAAAAATGCGGGTTACTACTATTTTCTGATGATTTTAGTTTTTTATAGCCTTATCCAAAAACTCAAGCAGAAGTTGCAGTGGCTGTGATGATGTCGCTTAATGCTCCTGTCTGCGAGTCATATGGAACTCCTAATTTTAGGTCTATTCTCATTGAGTTAGAGCTGTTGTAAAAGGTTAAATTCCCGCAAACCCTTGTCCCGGGGTCTGTTGTATTAACAGCATACCACAAGCCAAGGGAAACTCCGCTGAAATTATAGCAGCTGTCTGCCTCGCTGTTTGAAAAGTTCAGAAGGTATTGCGGGCTTGTTCCGCCGATAAACTGGGCTGCTGTTTTTCCTGTTTTTATGTTAATTGTGGCATTAGAATTACCTATATTCTCCAAGACAAGCCCTGCAGAATTAACAGTCCAGTTGCCGTTTGTAACTGTGCCTGATGCGCTGTCAAGTGTTGCATTCAGCTGCCCTCCAGCAACCACTCCAGAGCTCCAGTCAATGATTCCTGTTGTAAAATTGATTGAAACTCCAGACTCAACTGTAAGATTTAGTGTTCCTGTTGCGCGCCCTGTAAACATGCTTGTTTTGCTGATTGTAATGGCTATGTTTGCTAAAGCCAGAACTATAACAGCAACTGTGAATATAAAAATAAAATCATTGCGCTTCATTTTACCCTCCTAACAATCTCAAACCCCTTGCTTTTTCTCCCATGCTCCTGCTTTGGCTGAGCTTTTTCATCCTCTCTTTTTTCCTTTGGCTTTCCTTTCAGCCCTAGCAATCTTCTGAAAAACACAAACCATGCAAGATTCACAACCAG
>DATDUA010000044.1:0-6137 GCA_035290605.1 Candidatus Nanoarchaeia archaeon | reverse complement strand
AGAAAAAAGAGCACGGGATGGGACTCGAACCCATGAGTGACTGCTTGCTATGATAGTTTTCTAACTTCCTAAAGTTTCTTTTTCTAAAAGAAACTTTAGTCTGCAGGCAGTTGCGTTAGCCGCTTCGCCACCCGTGCGAGTGAAAGGGCGAGATAGTTTTTATTTTATCCCAAGCCCTAAGCGAATAAACATCAAAGAACTATCAAGTTTATAAATTTAGCCATTAAGATTCTTTATCAAGCCAGCAACCCTCTTTTCTATCATGCCAACCCTTTTCCTTATGCCTTTTACATCACTTTGAGAAACATCGCTGATTTTCCAGACAATTATCTTTTTTCTGAATTTCCTGAAAATCCCCTTGCTTACATTATCAGCAACTATCACAATTATATCTGTTCTCCTGATAATGCCCTCATTAAACCTCCGCGATATAATGCTTTTCAATTTCATTCTTTTATCCTTCATTACTTTCCTTACATTTTTAGAAGCAGGAATGTCCTTGATAATGCCCGCGCTTTCTGCCTTAATGCTCTTGTTCCTGTTCAGCTTGTTGAAAATAGCTTCAGCAACCTTGCTCCTGAACCTGTTATGCCTGCATATAAATAGGATGTTCATTTTTCACATTCTCTGCCTTGAAGATGCTCTTTCTCAATCTGCCTGAGAAAGATTTTTAATATTTTTGTTCTTTCTTTAGCCAGCTTTTTGCCTTCAGAAGTCAGCATTTTCTTATGCCAGTCCAGCAAAAATTTAATGTTCCCATAAAAGCTCTCATTAAGTTTGTCGCTCTTTGATTTAAAATAAGGTATTTTTTGGTTTGCAGAGAAAAGAATCATCCTTATAATGCCAATGCTGCCCAAGCAGTCCAGATTGTCAGCATCCCTTAATATTTTAGCTTCAATGAATATTTTTTCAGGATTTCTTTGCACAGCCTTTGCCATATGGGCAACATGATGAAGTATTGCTTCTTGAATAAGTTTTATCTTATCCTCCGGAAATTTGTGTTTTCTGAGAATTGGCAGGGCATATCTTGCACTTGCAAGATGATGATTCTTCACCATGCCTTTAGCATATGAGATGTCGTGCAAAAAGCATGAGGCAACAAGAACATCATAATCAACATGATTATATTTTTCTGCCAGCCGCAATGAAATTTTAAGAACCCTTTTCGTATGTTCATAATCATGCCCTGTTTTGTCCTTGGCAAGTTTATTTCTCACAAACCCCTCAAGCTGTTTCCATCCATAAGTTTTGTTTAATATAGGTTTCATTTTGTCAAGAATTCTAAAATTTCAGGAATTTCATTAACCTCATTAAAATGCCCCTGTTTCTTCTTTATAAGAATTCTGGCATTCAGCTTTTCTTTAAATAAATCTGCATCGCTTAATGGAACAAGAGGGTCATCATCTGAAAAAATTGCAAGAAAATTGTTACAATGGCTTTTTACTTTATCAAAATTTATAGATGTTTCAAGCCACGGCTTTGCAATTTTTCTGTCTTCCTCGCTTCCGTAAGCTTCATCAGTTAAATTAAACCAGCCAGCAACAAATGCACAGCCGCCAATTTTTGCATCTGGCGGCAATTTTTCTAAAAATCTTATTATTGTCTGGCATCCAATGCTATGCCCAACAAAATAAGTTTGCTTATCAATATCTTTTGTTTTTATTTTATTTTGCAAAAAACCAGTCCATTCATCAATTTTTGGGGTATTTGCATTAGGCATATCAAACGCCTTAACTCTTGCTCTTCCTTTCAATTTATCCCCCAACCAATCAAACCATCCCCCTTTTGAAGAGCCGCCCCATCCATGAATCAAATAAACTTTCCTCATTTTCCAAATCATTAAATGCTCCCGGCAGGATTTGAACCTGTGACCCTCTGCTTAGAAGGCAGATGCTCTATCCAGGCTGAGCTACGGGAGCCTGTTAATACAATTATTCAATTATGTGCGGTTTAAATAATTATTTAAATGCACTCCCCCTTGAATTTCCATGAAAATTCCAATTTGCTTTTTAGGCACGTCGCAAGCAATTCCCACTGCTAAAAGGAACCATACAGCCATGCTTCTGCAGTATAATGATGAAAATATCCTTGTAGACTGCGGCGAGGGCACGCAAAGGCAGTTTCGCAAGGCAGGATTAAACCCCTGCAGGCTGACGCGCATACTAATAACGCACTGGCACGGCGACCACATCTTAGGGCTGCCGGGATTGCTACAGACACTTGCCCTAAATGGATACAACAGAACCCTGCACATATACGGTCCAAGAGGCACAAGGCAGTATGCAGAGCTAATGTTCAGGCTTTTTGTATTTGTCGGAAAGATAAAATATGATGTAACAGAGATAGAATCTGGCAAAGTATTTGAAACTAATGATTTTTATGTTGAAGCACTGCCAATGATACACGGCGCTCCTTGTTTAGCATACAGCTTTGTTGAAAAAGACAGGTTAAGGATAAGCAAGGAAAAGCTGGAAAAACTAAAGCTGCCAGATAAAAGCCTTATCAAAAACCTGCAGCAAGGCAAAGATATTGAAGTAGGCAGCAAGAAAATAAAAGCAAAAGATATAACCTATCTGCAGAAAGGCAAGAAAATAACATTCATACTGGACACAGGAATAAATGAAAACTGCTACAAGATAGCGAAGAACTCTGATATCTTAGTCTGTGAATCAACATACACAAAGAAAGAAGAAGAGCTTGCATTAGCATACAGGCATCTTACAGCAGGGCAGGCAGGGCAAATCGCAAAGAATGCTAATGTAAAAAAACTGATTCTAACGCACATAAGCCAGAGATATGAAAACAAGGAAAAACAGGTTCTAAAGGAAGCAAAAAAAACCTTCCAAAATACATCAATAGCAGAAGATTTGGATAAGATAGAGCTATAATACAATTAAAGCTCTCGCTAGCTAATAAGCCAAAAGAATCTCGCACAATGCCCCAGCGAAATAAAATCTGGCAAACGCTTAATGCTTTTCCTTTACCTTGCCTGTTGCAGCAGTTGACGCAGGTGAGATAAATATTATCGTATCTCCCCGCAAGAATGTAAGCCCGATGTTTCTTTTCACTTCGCCGTCTTGCATCTCTTTTGCATTATCCATCACAATGTTGATGTGTATGTCAAATGCAAGCAAAGTCCCGATCATCTGCTTATCATTCTTTAACTGCACCAGTATCTCCTTGCCTCTTGAATTATTCAAGAGATCAAGTGGCCTCTCAATGCCGTTAACCATGCTTCTTGTCATTTTGGAAAGTTTTTAAACCTTTCTGAAGGGCAAGGCGCTTTAGAAACATATTTAAAGCTTCTGCAGATATAAAAATCAAGAAAACAAGATATAATTTTAAGATGAAACTAGGAAGAAAAATTTCAGGCGGAAAATACAAGAAGCAGAGAAAGAAAAAGCTTTGTGAAAGAAAAGGCCTGCCGAGGGTGGTAAAACTTGGCAAGAAAAGGGCAAAGATACTTAGAGTAAGGGGCGGGCATGAAAAGCTGGTATTGCTTTCAGCAGATATTGTAAGTATTATTGATATGAAAACAGGCAAGTCAAAAACTGCAAAAATAAAAAATGTTCTTGAAACCCCTTCAGACAGGTTTCTTGCAAGGCAAAATGTCCTTACAAAAGGCACAATTATAGAGACAGACGCCGGAAAAGCGCGAATTACAAACCGCCCAAGCCAGGAAGGAAATGTCCAGGCTGTGAAGATTGATTAAGCTCCGGCAAAAACCTGATTCCCTGAATGAAATTTTTTTCTTACCGAAAGGTTTATAAAGGAAAATTCATAGAAAGATTTATAAACCTTTCTATTATACCCAAAACCGCCCAGATGATTCAAAAACTAAAAAGTCACAAAAAGACAATCAAAATCTAAAAATGGAAAACATTAAAAGATGCCCCGAGTGCAACAGCATAAGCTTAGAGTATGACGAGCAGCGCGGAGAGGTTATATGCAGGGACTGCGGGCTTCTTGTTGAGGAGAAAATGGTTGACACTGGCCAGGAAATGAGGGGCCAGACCGAAGAAGGCAAGAAAAGAGGCAGAGGCGGCGCTCCGATAGACATGCAGAAATTTGACAAGGGCCTGACAACAAATGTTGGGGAGATTTCTGATATATACAAGCTTGAGTCAGGGCAGACAAGAAAGTTTCTCAGGTTAAAAAAATGGCAGGAGAGAGTTTCAACAAGCATAGAAAGAAACCTCAGGCTGGCAATGTCTGAGCTTAGAAGGGTGGCTTCTTTCCTGAATCTTCCGACAGTTGTAAGGGATGAAGCTTCGCGTATCTATAATTTTGTCCTGCAAAGAGGATTAGTCAGGGGCAGAAGCATGGAGAGCGTCATTGCTGCCTGCATATACTCTGCATGCAGAAGCTACAACATCCCAAGAACGCTTGACGAAATTGCAAATGCATCTGACGTTGAGAGAAAAGAAATAGGAAGGACATACAGGTTTATTATAAGAAAGCTTAACATAAAGGTTACGCCAAGCGCCCCAAAGGATTATATTGCAAGATTTGCCTCTATACTTCACCTGTCGCCAAAAACGCAGAACGATGCAATTAAGACGCTAAAAAGGGCAGAGTCATCTGAACTGACAAGCGGCAGGGGGCCTGCGGGAATTGCTGCCGCAGCTTTGTATGTCGCAGCCCTGCTTAATAATGAAAAGAAAACGCAGAGAGAGGTTGCTGATGTTGCGGGCATAACAGAAGTCACAATAAGAAACCGCTATAAAGAGCTGCTTGAAAAGCTTAACCTGGAAGAAAAAATCAGGATAAAGGAAGCAGAGACAAAGCTAATCAAAGAGAAAGAAAAGAGAAAATAGGCGCGTGCATAAAGCCATACATTCTTGATTAAGGAATATCCCGCTAGAATTCTTCATAATTCAATCTACTGGCTGCCATGCACTAACACAAAATTCTTGGCTGGATTAATCTCTCAAATCGCTTATTCCAAGCATTAAGAACAATATCCCTATCAACGCAACAAGCCATGCTAGCCCGCCTTTAAGGAACTCCCATGCTGCATGCCTGAAATTCCAAAAGCTTCCCCATCCTGCTGAATACCAAACAAGCAGGATTGTTCCTACTAACAGTACCAATCCAACCAAAATCTCAAGCCATTTATTCATGATTTATTATAAAGAAAGATATTTAAAAAGGTTTCTATAACTCGCAAATCAGCGCCTTTTGATTAGCTTAACTGCAATTATTAGTGTTACAACCGGAAAAATCATCCCGAGTATATTGCCTGCCACATTTTGGCCTGCATTTTCTCCAAACATTCCAAACAAGATTAATCCCACTATGGCTGAGAATATAAAGTCAAAAATATACAGCCCCGACAGCAGCCATGCTATTTTTTCTATCTTTCCAGTTATGAATACGATTAGCATTACAATATTAAAAATAAATATTCCTAAAATCAATGGGGACAGCAAAACTGCAATAATAACCAGCGCGATAGGGGATATTTTAAAAAAGATAATAGCCAAGCCGCCGAGAATGGAAATCAAAGAGTAAATAATTGAAATAAGGAGATACCATCTGAATACCCTATTTTTGCCTTTCATATAATGGCATTGCAGCAGGGTATTTAAATATATCAAGAACCACCTGCCTAAGACATTCCAGGCTATATGCTGTAATGCCCGCATAATAGAAAACAATCAATTCAGCACAAATAATTATTTAAACTCAAAATTCAAAGAGTAAATATGAAAAGGGCGTGCAAACTAGGGCTGGAGATTTTACTGGCTGGCTCAATTGCCTTTGGCTTTCCAGGCATAAAATCATCTGCAGATGAGCACACCGAATACCTGGATTCTAAGAAACATCCTGCATCCAACTTCAGCTCTGGGAGAGAGCGCTCGGAAAGAACTGCAGAAACAAGCATTGCAGTTGGCATAAGCCAGGAGTTAGAATGCGATTTTGAGATAGCCGGTATGTGGGACAAGAAAAAAAGTTGTTACGCGCCTTTTGATGACATCTATGGGATATACCTAATAGTCAAAAATCCGGATGCGAAGGTTGTATGCACCAGAAAATTAGGAGGCTCAAGCAAGCCAGGCGTAAAAGAGAAATATGACATGTTTCATAATAATGACTTCGCCGCATTTGCCAATTCAAGGCTGATAAGCCAGACT
>DATDUA010000043.1:0-15613 GCA_035290605.1 Candidatus Nanoarchaeia archaeon | reverse complement strand
CTTATAGGGGGCTATGATAAAAAAAGTTCTGAAAAAGATGCAGGAAAAGAATCAAAGCCAGGAAAAAAAGACTCTTGGTGGCCCGCAAGAGAATCTTTCATAGAAGAAGCTCATTTAAGACCTTTTGCAGAAGAAAAAGCAAAGGACATGGCTTTCAAGCTTTTTGATGTTTACAAGAAAGCCCACGGCATGGCTTCGCACCCCGACCCATTTGAGTACTGGAATAAGTGAGAGAATTATGGAAGATGAGAGAGAATAAGGGCAGAAAAAGTATTTTGATTGCTGTTTTTGTTATGATTCTGATAACGGCCATATTAGCGCCAATTATAATAAACTATTATTCAAAGGAAAAGGCCCTCTATTTTGATGCTCTGTTAATAGATATTATTGCTATCCTTTTTTCTTTATTCCTGATTTATGATGGCTTTAGGGATATTGATAAAAAGTTTATAAGCTGCTTGACTAAAATTGCTGCTGGCACAGCAATATTCATTATCCACCTGCTGGAGATAGTTTTCATAAGGGTGCTGAGATAACATGGAGGATTTTATAAACCAAACATTTTTAAACTATTTCGCATTCAGTAAGGGATGAAAGAAAAGAGGGTGAATAATGCAGGCAGGGCGCATAATAAAGCAGTTTCTCCTGTGATTGCCACTGTTTTGCTTGTTGCAGTAACAATCATACTTATTGCCATCATATTCTTGTGGGCGAGAAGGTTTATTCCTGAGGCGATTTTAAAGAATGACAAGGCAATAGAGCAGGCATGCACTGATGTTAACTTTCAGGCAGAGCTGAGAGGCAGCAGCTTAAGCGTAAAAAATACGGGAAACATCCCAATATCATCGCTCAGCGTCCTGAAGATATCAAAATTCAGGAAAGAAAGGGAGATAGTAAAGGTTGACCTGACAAAGGGCGAGGCAAAATCAGTCTCATTGGACAGCACTACAGGATATGAGAGCATGAGCATAGTTCCAATGCTGCTTGGAAAGGTAAATAGCGGAAAGATTAAGGAGTATACATGCCCCGAAGATAGCGGAAAGGAGATTGAGGTTTGACATTTACAGATGGAAAAAATTAAGCTTATACGCAGCAAAAAAGCAGTGTCAGAGGTAATAGCAACTGTGCTTATTATACTTGTTGTCATAACAGCCATAGCAATAATAACCCCTATCCTGATAAATTTTACAAAAAACAAACTGACGCAGGGGCAAGCGTGCTTTGACATGCTTGGCAAGCTGAGCTTTGATGATGCGGGATATGCCTGCTCCAACAGCACAGGAACATTTGTCACAATAAATGTCGGCGACATTGAAATAGATGAGATTAAAGCAGTTGTATATAAGTCAGGAAGTTCAACCCCGCTTGTAATTAAAAACAACAGCGCTGCTGATGTGGAGATGTTCGGCGGAGGGACAACAACAGTATTAAATAATCCAACATCAAGCATGTTAAGCCAGAGTGGGTTAGGCGGCTGGGTGCCTACACAGCTGGTTGACGGAGTTATTACCAGCGAAGGGTTTCAGACAAGTTCATCTGGCGTTGGCTCATGGCTCAAGATAGATTTAGGGGCAGGAAATGAAAAAAGTTATGTTCAGGCAGACATCTATATTTATAATGGTGAGGCTGTTGCAGTTTGGGATATTCAGTATTCAGATGACGGCAGTGCATGGAGCACTGCAGCAATAGGATTTGATGTTTCTGGAGGAACCGGATGGAAGACAAAAACATGGGGCAGTGCTGGAAGCCATAGGTACTGGAGGTTTTACAAGACAGATGCTGCAACATCGGCAGTAGGATACCACAGAGAATTAAAGATGTATGAAGGACAAACAATAATAAGCAATATACAGCTCCCTCCAAATGGCGGAAGCAGGACATATGTCCTTAAATGCAGCGGGTGCATAAATGCAGAGAGCGCCTCTTTAATTGCAAGGGCAAATGGCAGGGACTGCGACCAGGCAACTGACACAATAGAGCTTTCCCAGATATGCTGAAGCTGGCAGGTGTTTTAGGAAAAACTTGCATTTAAGCTGTGCGGCTTGCATGACTAGAACAAGAAGACTTCTGATGTGCACAACAAGATATTTAAAGGATATTCTATTATTTTAACTTGGCTAAAAGACAGCTTAAAAAAAGAGGCAAAAATGGCAGAGAGTGCAAAATCGCGCAGGGCTCAGGTTTGGGTTGAGACAGTTGTGTACATGCTTATCGGATTGAGCATTATAGGGCTTGTTTTGGCGTTTGCCATGCCGAAGATAAATGAGATTAAAGACAAGGCTGTGATTGAGCAGACAATAACTGCATTGAATGAGATTGACTCAAAAATCATGGAGGTCGGGTTTACAGCAGGAAACACGAGGACAGTTTATTTTAAGATAGGCAGGGGCGAGATTGACATAAACGGGGCAGGTGATAAAATTACATTCATACTTCCTGACAGCAGGTACACATACAGCGAGCCTGGCAGGATTACCTATATTGGTGACATCATCGCAAAGACAGAAAAGAAAGGAAGGATAAATAGCGTAGAGCTTATGCTTAACTATTCCGGCAGGTTTGACATAAGATGGCAGGGGATGGAGCAGGAAAAACAGCTTTTCAAAGCCCCCTCTCCCTACAAGCTTCTTATAGAGAACAATGGCAGCGAGACCAGCTCCGGCAGTGTGATTGACCTGAGAGAGGCGTGATTCATTTTCAGAAAGATTTTTAAAGTTTTAATTTAATAGTGACAACGATTAGAAAGATTTATAAAGCTTAGCCCATTAATTTAGCTAATTCTAAAAATGGAATCTTCAACAAAACCCTGGAATGAGCAATTAGTTGAATGGTATAAATCAAGCGGGAAATCATTTTCTGAGATAAAGAAGGCTACTGGAATTCCAAGGACAAGCTTGAGTGAGTATCTGCATGGCCAAGTAAGGAATTTGGACAGAATCTCACCTGAAAGAAGAAGTGTGCTTTATAACATTACTGGCTTGGAATGCCTTAAATATGAAGGGCCCCTGATTGAGATTGGAGAGCCAAAAAAGATTGAAAAATTACCACTAGAAGTTGCAGAGGATATTGGAAAAATAAACCAAGCAAAAAAGGATTTAAGCACGCTAGTTAAGAAAACTGGTGAGAAGCTTACAGGCATGCAGAAGTTAGAAAAAGGCTTGTTAAAGATACAGCAGTACAGGCCTTCTGTGCAGGAAAGAGCAGATGCAATCATGCAGCTTATAGAGGTATTAAGTGAAGAGGCTGATTATTTCAGGACAGCCTCGTATGAGGAAAGGAAGTTTATGTCTGAGACACTAAAAAAAGATTCAGAGAGCTTTATTTATGTGTCAAAGATATTAAATATCTTGTACTCTGGAGGGGCATTTGATACGTGGATGCAAATCACGCAACCGCCATCTAAATTAAAAAATATAATAAAGAAAGGCAAATAAAATGGTTACAGAAAAGGTAAAATTTCATGCTAAGGGTGAGGGAAGGGCTTTAATACAGATAGCAAGAGTATATCCTCCTAAGGACGCAACAAGAGAGTTTGTCACAAATAGTTTGGACGCAAGAATTCCTGGCACTAAGGGGGAGATTGTTTTGATAGTAAATCCTAATGAAAGAAGACTTATTGTTTCTGATAATGGAACAGGTATGTCTTATGAAAAACTTGTCAGCCTGCCTACCAGTGTCGGGTATTCAGAGAAAGCAGGGATTATTGATGCCAGAGGCGAGAAAGGGCTTGGCTTGCTTGCTTTCGGCTCATTAGGAAAGGTAATGCATATAATAACAAGGGACTACAAGAACAGCAGTGCGGGGTATAGCTATATCAGGTGGGAGATAGATGATGATAAGGAAGAGGTTAATTATGAGCCCAACAAAATAGGAACAGGTGATATGGCGGCATTCTATGGAAACTTTCCTCACGGAACCAGAGTTATTATAGACAGGGTAAATCCACATATATTAGACAAAATTTTAACAGTCCCTAATTTGAAGGATTGGCTGAGGCTATTTTATAACCCTGCTTTAATGAGAGAGGATGTGGATATTCGTGTAGGAAGGGTTGAGAAAAGAAGCAAAGATATAAAAGCAGAGTCATTAGAGGCTATAAACTATGAAAGAGGCTCTTCCTCTAAGCTGATAAATGATACCTTGCCTGTAAACATAAAAAGAGAAGAGGTTCCAGGAAAGCTTGAAAGATTACTGTTCATAAACCCGGAAGGAGTTTATGACAAGGTAGCTGTTTACTCAAAAGATGTGCTTGTTTATGAGTCTTTAGCAGACCTAACTGAATTTAGCAAAAGCCCCGTGTGGACATCAGGAAAAGTGTCAGGATATGTCAATGATTTTTTCAATAAGCTTGTTTTGGGGAGGGATGGCATAGACAGAAGCAGAAATGCATTCAAAGCGTGGTTTGATTCTATAAAAGAACTAGAAGAAAAGATAAGGCCTATTGTTGAGGAGAGCAGAAAACGTGGAAAGAGTATGCAAGAAAATCGCCATATAAACAATATTTTTAAGGTAATTACAGATGTGTTAAAAGAGATAGGAAGAGAGGATATATCTAGTGAATATGTCAGGTCCAAAACCGGAATTTTGCTTCCTGTTGATGGAATTCCGCCATCAACAGAGCATAAAGGAGAAGAACACAAAAAAGAACCTGCAGAGAGCAAGATAGAAAAACCCATAAGACCTCCAGGGCCAGGAAGATTTAAAGAGGATGAAGATGGGCCTCGCGAAAGAGTGAAGCCAAGGCAGGAATCTCCCTTTAACACCCCCCAGCCCATAGAGTTTGAGCCTCACCATATGCACTTGAGAAGCAGGTCAGAATATTTAGGGACATTACCAACTATTTTCATCAACTCTGCTCATGAAGACTATAAATCAAGAACCAACTTAAGAGACAGCAGCATATTTGACAGGTATATTATTGACCTTATCGCAAAAGAATCAACCTACTGCGATATTAGCAAGGCAGAAAAAAACAAAAGATTAGTTGGAGAAAAAAGCGAGATAGTCAAAAATGCACTGGAAAAAGCAGAAATAGTTAAGCTCCTTACCTTAAAAAGGTTAGGTATAAAATAAGGGGTGACGGGAGAATAAATGACATACAAAACAAGAAGAAAAATACAGGAAACGCAGGAAAAACCGCTGTCAGAAATCCTTAATGAGAGAAAGGGCTACTATCAGCAGAAAATCAGTGAAGCATTCACTGAAATGCAGAAGGCGCTTGACAAGGCGTATGAGGCAGGAGACCTTTCATATATCGAGCAATTTGAGGGAGCTGTTGCTCATATGGCAACAGCAACTGTGTTTTTGCCTCGCAAAAAAACAGGCATAGACAAGCTTTTGGAGAGCATACAGCAAAGAGGCATCGCAGAGACAGAAGATAAAGGTCTTGCAGGAAAAACCAAAGGCGGAGAAAGAGAAGCTGCTGGAGAAAAAGCTGACAAAAGGCCCAGGCTGACAAAGTACCAGTATTTCAAGTCAAGAGATGCAGGAATGACAAATGAAGAGATAAAAAAGAAGTTTAGGCTTAGCAATTCTTATGTACTTTGTGGATATGGTAAATCTTACCAGCACCAAAAAGGGCAAAGGGAAAAAACAAGGGCAAAGAAGGAAACAGACAATAGGCCCTTGCTTAATGCATACAAGGATTATGCAGAGCTAAGGGATTCAGGAATGACAAATGAGCAGATTAAGGAAAGCCACAGGATAAAAAAACTGCAGCAAATCAGCGGATGGGGAAGCTATTACAGCAGGGCAATAAAAAAGAAAGCGTAAGGAATGCAAGAAGATGAGCACAAACCTGCTTGAAGAGATAGCAAAATCGCACTTTGAGTCTAAAAGCTGCAAGCCCCTGATTAGCTCAGTTTATTCCAAAATAAATGATGAGAACCTCTTTGAATTCTTTGCAATTGACAACAAGCTTGTGCAGAAGGCTGTGGCAAGAAAGATGAGCGGGCAGATTCAGGACAAGCAGTTCATTGAGAGAGTGATTGCCGGGCTTTCCTCTTCTGATGAAATAAGGCAGAAAATGCTTATTGCGCTTTCTTACATAGACAACCCAAAAAGTGGAGTTCTGTTTCCGTATATTAAGGATAATTTAAGGCATGAAAATGCAGAGGTTAGAAAAGCAGCAGCAAGGGTAATATCTTACAAATATCCTAACCATGCAGAAGAGGCTCTTCCCCTGCTGAACAAGCCAGAGGCTCATGAGATTGCGCAGGTGCTATGCTATTCAGGAAATACAGGGCTTATCTTCCCCTTGCTGGATTTTTACTGCTTCCCGGAAAAAGCGTATGCCCCGTCATGGATTGGCTTTCTGCTAAATCCTGTGTGGCTCGCAGAGAATTACGCCAAAAAGCCAGATGTTGTATCAGAGCTTATATTCAGGTTTGGCTATTCTAATTCTGATGCCTGCCCTGAAATGCTGGACTTGCTTGGCAGGGGCTTTATGTTTGTATCGCAGGAAATGGCAAGCTCACCAAAGCCAAATGAATGGATGGGAAGAATGAACAAAATCTTAAGGCAGCTTTTGCCAAACTCATTTGAAATGCAAAATCCAGTGTCTGTAAACCTTGAGGATGCTGTTGACATCTCTCTTTTTGCAGCAGCAGTCAGGGAAAGCGATGTTAGAAATCTGGATGTGAAAAAGGAGCAAAACCCATTTGACTACCGCACAAAAGAGCTTTTAACAGGCGCTGTTGTCTCGCATGCCCCTTACAGGTATTTCAAGAGGCATATAATTGACGAGGGCTTGAATCTTGGAGAGGAGCTTAGTGTAAGCAAAAAGAACATGGGCTCTTTTTTGGTTGATTATGCAAGGATTATGCTCCAGATGAATTTTGAGGAAGCCTTTGCTGAAGAGAATATCCTATTGCGCTCAAAATGGCTTGCGCTTTCAAGGATTTCTGAAGAGTCTGCCAAATCCTATTCCTTTTATCCAAAATCATGGCCAGTAAGCGACAGTGACAAAGACAATTTCCCGCTGGCAAGATTTGCAGTAATCAAAGAGTTTGAACTGCCAAAGCAGGATGAAAGGCTTTCAGTTGGAGCAAAAAGCGCGCTAAACCTTGCGCACTATCTCGGCATAAGCGGATTAGAGGACAAGCTTGCTGAAACAGAAGCTCTTTATTCCAGATTCCTCCTGCCTGTTGGCTGCGAGATTCAGGTTACAAAATCAGAGCTTAATACAAGCTTTGCCTGGAAACAGGCTTTAAGATATTTTGGAATTAATTCTCCAAGAAGGCCTGAGTATAAAGAGATAGTTGAGGCAGCCTTCAGGCCTGCAGGGGCATTTCACAGCCATATTTTGGGAATTGCATTGCTGCATAAAATGGGGCTTTTCAGCGCAGGCAGGGATGGGCAGGACATGGCATACCACATATCAATACAGGGCGAGCTTGGGGATGATGTGAGGTATATTGCATTTCCACACAGGATTATCAGCAAATCAAGAACAAGAATAGATGAAAAAGACTTAAGGCTCAATAGAATGGCGCGCCTGATGAGCAAGGGCTATGTATACATGAATAAAGATGCAGAGCCATGCCATGATTCAGAGGAAAAGCCAAAATGCAGGACAGAGCTGCGGGTGTACAGCTGCTGCACAGATAGTATTGAAGGGAAAATAAAACTAAGGCCGTCTTTTATTGATAACATAGCATCAACGCAGATTCTTTCATCTGCGCTTAAATCAGAATTGCCTGAGATTCAGGATGTGTGGAAGGCATACAAAGAGGAGATAGAGGGCTATGCTGAAAGCCTGCCGCATGAGTTCTCAGAGCTGCTTCATTCCAACTGGTATGAATCAACAGGCGACCCAAGAGACGGCAGGCTTGTTGGCTTGCTGCCAATAATACAAAAAAGAGAGAATGTTTCTGCAATTATATCTGAAAGGAACATGGCTGGCGAGCTTGAAAAGAATTTTAATGGCATACTTAGCAGGCACACAAGAAAGGCGCATGAGGCTTTCTTAAAAGCCTTTGAGATAAATTATGATTTCTCAGAATTTCTTACAAGCAATTACGGCATTCCTTACCTGATGCCGAGGGAGATTGAAGATTTATCAGAAGGATATATTTCCTGCTGATTGAGCGTAAAATCACTGCAGCTTCATCATCAATGCGAGATGGCTTAAGTCTGCTGAATCCTCTGCTATCTTTATGATATGCCTTATGAACATTGCAGTATAACTGTCAAGCCGGATAAAAGAGATGGCTTTTTCCATTGCCTCAGTTCTTATCTCATAAATCTCTTTTACCCTCTCAGGATTAAACTGGTAATAAAAGTCAAATGATTTTCCCAGAGCTTCGCTTGAGAGCAATGCCAGCTCTTTTAATTTCGCTGACTTTTTGACTTTATTCCTGTTTTCTATGTTGGTTCTCCACAGCCTGTGAATCTCGTCGCTAATCTTTTCCAGCGCAAATGAGTATGTAAACAATGCCCTTCCTTTTGTAGTATCAGGATAGGACAGCTTGTTTATCGCGCGCTGGAGCAGCAGGCAGAATTTGTTTACTTCCACTTCCCTTGCCCTTAAGCTTTCAAGGGTTTCTTTTTCTTTTCCGAATATATCATTTATTGCTGACTCATAAAAAAGAATAATTATCTGAAACACCCTTTTGAAAATTTCATCCAAATCCTGGTAGCTGCCTCCACCAATATCCCTTATAACAAAGCTGTTTCCGCTTTGCTTTACAAGGGCATACCCCAAGTTCTGGTTTAAAAGCTGGGAAAGAACAGAGGATATATCTTTTGCAGAGAGCATTTCAATCTCATCAACGCCCCGGGCATAAAGCGCATTGATAATCCTTGCGATGTTTCTCCTGCTCGCTTCATTAACATCTATCTTTACCTTCTCTCCAGCAACTCTTCTGCCTGATGTTATAACCAGAGACTTGTCTCTTATTTCCAAATCAATCTCTGACTTTTCAGACAAATCATTCTGCCTTATCCATTCCACGGGCAGTGTTATTGTAAAAGCCTTGCCTGCTTGCTTTATTATTTTTCTTTTCATTCTTATTTTCTCTTTGCTTAATCTTATGCCAGTATTTTCTTAAGCCTTATTAACTTAATTTATATCATTTATATAATTAATATAAGAAATATATAAATCTTTCTGTTTCGTGCTTAATGCATGGAACAGAAAAAATACATAGATTTGCACACACATACAGCTTATTCCGACGGGATAAGCTCGCCGCGGGAGCTGGTTACAGCAGCCAAGCTGAAAGGAACAAACATCCTTGCGCTGACAGACCATGACACAATAGCAGGATATGAAGAGGCAAAAAACGAAGCTGAAAGATGGGGGCTTGGGCTTATATCTGGGGCAGAATTAACAACGCCAAAGTATCACCTGCTGGCACTGAACTTTGATGCTGAAAACAGAAAAATCCTGGAGATGTTGGATTATTCCAAATCAGTGCAGGAGGATACATGCAGGCGGAGAACACTACTCCTTGCTGATTATGGCATGCCTATTGGCATAGAAAAAGTAAAGCAATACTTTCCAAAGTCGAGGCTTGGAAAATACAATATCCTGATGACTATGCTGCTTGACAGGGAGTGCAGGCAGTGGATACACCAAAGGCACAACAATGCCTCTGCCGAGGAGCTCATGAGTTTTTATCTCAGAAAAGGAGGTGTAGCAGGAAGCCTGAAAAACCGGGGCGGTGTAGAAACAGGTGATGCAATAAAAATAGTGCATAATGCTGGCGGTATTGCAATACTTGCGCACCCGCCCCTGGATGTTGGGGACATTTCAGAAGTTGAGCTTTTAAGGATGCAGGGCATGGATGGAATAGAGGTACAGCTGAATTTTTATGAAAAGGGATACAAAATGTATGAGGATTATGCAAAGCAGAATGAACTGCTGGTAACCTACGGCTCTGACTATCATGGCCCGAGTTTCACAAGGCCTTTGCTCGGAAGGAATGGAAACATAGCAAGCAGGGCGCTTGAAGAAAGGCTGCTGAAGAGAGAAGTTGTTTTTGCCTAGTATTCTTGGCATACCTTAAATATTTAAATGCATTATTCTATATAAAAAAGAGGCTAAAAAGAGGAATATGGAACAACGGGGAATAAGCATTGAAGGCACTGGCTCTGTAAATGAAGCCAGTGGCACGGAAAGCGAAACCGGGGGAATAAGGCTGGATATAACGCCAAACATTCCTACTCTGCCAAGAATAGCAGACAAGACAAAGATAGATGTCCGGTATGTTCTTATTGCCCCTTATGTTTCTGTCCATATATACTTCAACAAAGAACAGGGCGAGCTGATTTATGAGGTTGAAGAGCCGGTGCTCACAAGCGAAGAGAGAGAAATCCTCAGTAAGATAGAAACAGCAATGAGGGAGCTGATAAATGTTGATGTTGTTGTTGAAAAAACCCAGGAAGCCTTGATAGACTATATCAACAAGACAGCAAAGCTGATTATATCTGAACTTTCACTTAGGGTTTCAGACATAGCATATAACAAGATTTTTTATTATCTTTTCAGAAACTTCATAGGGCTGAATGAGATTGAGCCGCTGATAAGGGACTATTTTATAGAGGATATTGAATGCAATGGAATGAACACGCCTGTCTACATAGTGCACAGGATGTACAGAAACATTAAGACAAATATTGTATTTAACTCTGTTCCCTATCTTGCAAGCTTTGTTGAAAAGCTGGCGCAGAGGGCTGGCAGGTATATTTCATATGCATCCCCTATACTTGACGGCACTCTTCCTGGAGGGGAAAGGATTAATGCAACCTACACAACAGACATAACAACAAGAGGGCCGACTTTCAGCATAAGGAAGTTCACAAAGGTTCCATGGACGCCTGTGCAGCTGATTGCAATGAATTCTGCCAGCCCTGAAATGCTTTCTTATTTGTGGCTATTGCTGGAATACAAAGGCAGCATTCTTATAACAGGCGGCACTGGCTCTGGCAAGACAACGCTGCTGAATGCTATTGCATTCTTTATTCCTCCTGAGGCGAGGGTTGTATCGATTGAGGACACCCGCGAGCTTAATATTCCGCGCGAGAACTGGCTTCCAAGCGTGGCAAGGGCAGGCATAGGCATTGGCGGGATAGGTGAGGTAGACTTGTTTGCCCTGCTGAAAAGCTCTTTCAGGCAGAATCCAAACTATGTTATTGTCGGGGAAGTCAGGGGCAAGGAGGCATTTGTACTGTTTCAGGGCATGGCTTCAGGGCACTCTTCGCTGAGCACGATGCATGCTGACTCTGTTGACACTGTAATCAAGAGGCTTGAAACTCCGCCAATAGAGCTGCCCCCTACACTGCTGACAACTTTGGATGCTGTTGCAATAATGGCTCATGCTGTTGTTAACAAGCAGGAAACAAGAAAGTTAAGGGAGATTGTTGAGATAGTTGACGTAAATGCAGATGGCATTGCCCTGACTAACACCCCATTTGCATGGGACTCATCAGAAGACAAATTCTACTCAAAAAAAGCAATGGGGGCGTTTGAAAAGATATCCAAAAGATACGGGCTGTCAATGGAGCAGCTGTCAAGCGAGTTTGTGCTCAGGGCAAGGCTGCTTTATGAGATGTACAAAAAGAGCATATTCGGCTTTGAAGAGGTTCAGAAAATCATAAATGATTATTACAAGAACCCTGAAGAGGTTTTGCGCAGCTTTGGCATAAAATAATATCCATATTTCTTGGCGAGCTGCGCCTCGCGCATGGCGGGAAACAAAGGATTTATATACAGTAAATGACAAATTTATTTGAAAAGACTTATTGTCATTTCCTGTCTACCCAAGAACAAATCTTGTTAAATCATTCAGGTTCTTGAGTATATAGAGAACTGCATAGCTTATAGCCCATATTGACCGCAGTTATACATAGCTTTATGAATATTAAAGGATTAACCAAAAAAGAGACAAAAATAATGGATAAGAGGTGAAGATGATTAGCGAGAAAAACATTCCTGTTCTGTCACAATTGATAAAGGCTCTGGAGTATCATGTTGAAGAGCTTAAAAAAGCATATGACAAAAAGGATATTGAGAACTTTGAGCAGGCAAAAAAGAATGTTCTTTATGCGCATGCCAAAATAAATGACATTGCAAAATAGCGGGCAGATGCAAAAAATAAATATGATTTGCTGGAAAAAGGGGAAAAATGAGCTTTGAAGCATTGAGATCAAATATTGCCAATGAAAAAGAGATAATAAGAGAAATTGTTTTCTACAATGAGATGATTAAATCAGCAAGAAGCATGAATGAGCAGAAGCTGATTGCGTTTGCCTTAAACTCACTGCAGAGGCAGTTTTGCATTCTTAATGACGCTATCCCTGCGCTTGTTGATAATATCTCAACATCAAGCGCCCTGCCTCCTGCTTCGCCTGCGCAGAAAAGGGCAGATGCTAAGCCGAGAGAGGACAGGCTGGTGAGCATAAGCTACAAAGATCATGACATGCAGAAAAAAGGCGCTGTGATAAGGAATGCAGACAAGGAAAGATTTGTCAAGGAGCTGGGGATAAGCGAAGAGCTTATCAAAAAGCTTAAGGCAAGGCAAAAAACCAGTGCAGAAACAGGCAGGAAAGAAGTAAGAATAAGGGTAAATGTTTACGCCAAGCTTGCAAACAGGTTTTTTTCAGGCATGACAAGCCGGCTGATAGCAAAGGGCTATTTCAGGAATATAAGCATTGAGCTTAAAAAAGCAAACATCCCGATTATTGCCAACACATATGTTTCAATGATGCTTCTCTCAACTGTGCTTTCCTTTTTTCTTTGCCTGGCTGCGCTTATTGCGCTGCTTGTTTTTTACATTGGAACAGATGCTGCGCTCAGCATTATAAAATTCTCATGGCTTGTTTTGCTCATTCCGCTCCTCACCTTTTTTGCAGTTTATTTTTATCCGTCAAGCGAAAAGAAGGCAGCAGAGAAAAGGATAGATGAAGAGCTGCCTTTTGTTGCAATACACATGTCATCTATTGCCGGCTCAGGGCTTGAGCCTACAAACATCTTTAAGATTATAAGCCAAAGCAGGGAAAACCCGTATACTTCAAAGGAAATAAGAAAGCTGCTTAACATGATAAATTTTTATGGCATGGACCTTGTCAGCGCCCTGAGAGATGCTGCAAGGATATCGCCAAACAGAAAACTCTCGGAGCTGTTTAATGGATTAGCCACAACCATCTCAACAGGCGGCTCAATGACAGAATTTCTTGACAAGAGGGCAGAAACCCTGCTTTTTGATTTCAAGCTTGAAAAAGAGAAAAACACGAGAATGGCTGAGACATTCATGGATATTTACATCAGCGTTGCTGTGGCTGCGCCCATGATGCTTGTCCTGCTGCTGGTGCTCATGGGCATAAGCGGAATAAGCACATTCCTGACAAATCCGGCTGTAATGGCATTTGCAATAGTGATGGCAATCTCGCTGCTTAACATAATATTTTTGCTGTTTTTACACCTTAAACAGCCGAAGATTGCATGAAAATCAAAAAAATTAAACTGACATAAAAATGGAAATCAAAAAGATACACATAATAGGCTTAGGGTTTGCGCTGGTTGCAATAATCCTCTCTGCAGTATTCCTCAGGGCAGAAAGGATGTTTCCGCTTGTCATAGGCATATCAGTCATTATCGGAATACTGCCTTTTTTTATCTCAATACTGACAGAATCAGAGTCAGAAAAAGAGAAGGATGAAAAATTCCTTGAGTTCTCGAGAAACCTTGTTGAGAGCGTAAAGACAGGCACGCCGATAAGCAGGAGCATAATAAACATAAGGGACAAGGATTATGGCGTATTGAACCCTTATGTAAGAAAGCTTGTGAACCAGATTTCTCTTGGCATCCCTGTCAAAGATGCGCTATCAACATTCGCGAGGGATGTGAACTCAAGGACTGTTATAAGGTCTGTTGAGCTGATAAGAGAGGCAGAGCAGGCAGGCGGCAATATTGAAAATATCCTTGAGTCTGTTTCAAAGTCAGTTGCAGAGATTGAAACCCTCAGGAAGGAAAGAAGGGCTGCAATCTACAATCTTGTTGTCCAGGGATATATTATATTCATCATCTTCATTATTATAATGCTTGTCATGCAGTATAAAATCATCCCAATGACATCAGAGATAACAAGCGCGGGCGCATTGGGTGATGAAAGCCAGATAAAGGTCAATGCCATGGAATTAAATGAGATATCCACAATATTCATCTCCCTGCTGCTTGCGCAGGGGCTTTTCACTGGATTAGTCATAGGAAAGCTTGCAGAGGGAAGCATAAAGGCAGGAATTAAGCATTCATTCATACTAATGGCTCTCGCATACATAATCTCAGCAGCTGCGAGAGTGTTCATAACAGCTTAAAACATGGAAGACTTAAAAAAATACAAAGCCGCCATAAAAAAAGGAAGAAAAGGCGCAGCACACATAGAAATGATACTGTCATTTGCGCTTTTTATATCATTCCTGCTTTTCATAATGATTTTCATAAATCCCCAGAAGAAGGTTGAGCCAAGCAAGGCGCTTCTTGACATTGTAAATTATGAAATCCAGAAAAATTCATCTGTAGATGCCACAACAATATCATTTGAGCTTAATGGCGTTTCAGAGGATTGTTTCCAGATTAACCTTGAGCAGCTTGGCATCGCTGGCGTCATAGGAAACAATAAAACCATAGTAAGAAATTCTGAAGACAAGATAATAAGCTCGGCAAAAGGCTCAGGCACAATGAACATAAAGAGTTCAGGCGTGTTAGATTCTGTTATGTTTTACAGGATATTTTCTTCAGAGATTTTTTCTGAAACCAGCGCCCCTGCCTGCGCAACACTCGCAACGCCGCAGCCAGAAGATATTGCGCTTGGGCAGATAAGGGAAGAAAAAGCTGTTTTCTTCAACAGGACGCTGTCGCTTAATTCAACATACTGGAATGATTATGACGCGCTTAAGGAGAGATTTGATTTTCCAAAAAAGAGCGATTTTGGCTTTTCAATAAGTAACATTGATAAAGGTGTTATAATAAATGCATTAAGGGAAAAGCCAAAATCAGCAGTGGTCATATCAAGAGACGAAACAATAAAGGTTTTATATGAAAACAGCACATCAATTATTGCTGTGTTGAACATTCAGGCATGGTAAAAAAATGAGGGGCAAAAAGGCGCTTTTAAGGATTATAGAGGTTGTATTTGCAATATTGATTATAGCAGGCGCTTCGGTTTACCTGTACTCTCAGCAGTCTAAAAACACTGGCATTGGAGAGCAGGTTTACAGCATTGAAGAAAGCATTCTCCGCGAAGTTTCTTCAAACAGCGAATTCAGGAAATCAATACTTTCCGAAGACAGCGAGGGGATTGCGCAGATTAATGCCTTTATTGAGCCAAAAATCCCGAAAAGCATGAATTTCACAACAAAGGTATGCCCGCCCAATGATGTCTGCGGAATGCCTTTTTATATTGAAGGCAAGGAGATTTATGCAAAAGAGACGTTCATAAGCGCAACCCTCACAGCATACTCGCCCAAAAAATTCAAGATTTTTATGTGGGCGAAGTGATTAAGGTATAATTTATAAATACTGGATAAGATGTATAATTAAATTGTATATTTTAAATTTTTGACATGGCAAAAAGAGTTGATATTACTGGCAGAAAAGCAATCTCTGAGGTTG
>DATDUA010000042.1:0-6650 GCA_035290605.1 Candidatus Nanoarchaeia archaeon | reverse complement strand
GAAATTAAAACCACATTCTTTAGACTTCAAAAATGCTCTTTGAATTTTGGCATTTTTGATAGTGCTCAAGAACCCGAGCACGCTATATGTTTTAGCGCAGGGTTCTTGACAATGGGGTCGTAGCTTACTGCTTTTAATTTCTGAGCATCCTAACCAAAAAAATCCTTCTGGGATTTTTAGGGCCCCGAAAATCCTTGATTTTCGCGGAAACAAGTGCCCTTGCAAACCACACCTTTTAAGGTGTGGTGGCACATTGTTTTTTTGATTATAAAAATCTATATAATTATTAAATGCGGCTTACGGGAATTGAACCCGTACAGCAACCTTGGGAAGGTTGAGTCATGCCGTTAGACCAAAGCCGCATATTATTCTAGAATTAATCAGCTTAATAAAATTATCTTTAAATTTAGCAAGTTATTCTAATCAGGGCTCTTTATTTCTTCCCTTACTTTCTTTTCTATTTTTGAAACAATCTTTCTGGATTCTTTTTTAGCTTTTTCATATTTATCTTGGCAATCTTCATAATTATTCTCATCCCCTATTCTTCTCCATATTTCATTCTTTGAGAAACCTTTTTTTTCAAGACACTCTGTCAAGGCGCTTATTTGCTCTTTGTCTGCTATTCTTATTAATGGCTTTCTAAAATCGGGCGTGTAAATTTCAGTTACTATGCCATAAATAATTGGCTGCCCGTTTTTCTTCTGGGCATAGAACTCAGATATTCTTGCTTTTGCATAACCCTCTTTTGCATAGAATTCATCTTTCAGCCATTTTGGCAATCTTATTATGAAAACATCAAGCACATTTTTTCTGATAGAATATCCCTTTTCCCTAAAGGCTACCCCTATGGCTTCTCCACTCTTAATCTGTTCATTTATATTACTTACTTCTTTATTATGCCAGTCTTGCAAGAAAGTTAATGCATAAGTTCTCGCTATATCTTTAGAGTCTGTTAATAAGGATTTTCTTATTTTTGAATCATGCCTTAAAACTTTAGCGTGAATAGAACCATATCTCTCCTCAAGAATATCTGTATGAAGTTTTTCAAATAATGGAAAGTGCTGCATAAGAATAATATTCCTCAAAGAAGTATAAAAGGTTTTCTATTAAAATTATCTCACTCCGCTTTCCAATATCTCAAACTTGCTGTTGCTTATCCTTGCCTTTGCTCCAATGGGAATTGTGGCGTTTTTTAAGCCATGCCCGAATTCCTCTGCCTTCAGGATAGGGAAATCATATCCCGTAGTAACCTGCTTAATCATTTTTTCAAACCTTTCATATGCCTCGCCTTTTGCAAGATAGTGCTCAAGATGCCCTATAACCATGCCGTTTATCTTGCCAAATATTCCATGCAGCCTCATATGCGTCAGGATTCTGTCCATGTCTTCAACATACTCCCTGAACTCCTCCCAGAAAAATATTTTATTCTTGAAGTCTGGCTCGTATTTTGTTCCTATAAGGTTTTCAATGCACTCAAGATTGCCTCCAACAAGAATTCCCCCTGCCCCGCCCTTTTTTATCATTATTCTTTTTTTTACAGGTTTCACATAGCCAATGGGCTTTGTGCTGCATAATGCCTTGAGCATGTATTTCTTGCTGAAAGGGTCCATTTCTTTCAGCTTGAAAAATGAGCAGTTAATGCCCCATGCCACTAAAGGCCCATGAAATGTTACAAGCCCTGTTTTCTTGTTTATTGCATTTAACAAGAGAGTTATATCGCTTAACCCCATTAATATCTTTGGATTTTTTCTTATAACTTTATAATCAAGCATATCCAAAAGATGAGATGCAACATCCCCTCCCCTTGTCGCAAAGATTGCCTTTACTTCTTTGTTTTCAAACATATCCATCAAGTCATCTCTTCTTTCCTCATCTGTTCCTGCCATGTAGCCATATTCTTTCAGGGCATGCTTTCCGAGCTTTGTTTTAAAGCCCATGTCATTAAGGATTTTAATGCCTTTTTTTACATAGCCCCTTTTGAACAGGATAGGGTCAGAAGGCGAAACTATGCCTATTGTATCCCCTTTTTCTAATTTTGGCGGCTTTATCATGAAAAAATTAGCATTGCTATATTTTTAAATGTATATTTCAGAATTGATAAATTCTTATATACCTTAAAACCTATTGATTTTAATGCATGGAAGAACAGAAGTTGAAAAATATGTAAGAGCACTTATCGCCTTGGACGCGCTTTACAAGCCGCTTTCAAGCTTAGGCGACAAAGGAAAAAGAAGAGCGGAAAAATCTGCAAAAGGCATAGTCTCATTGTTGAAAGAGGGTGAAGAAAAAGGAGAGAGGATTTTTGCAAGGGTTGAAAAAAGTGAGGAAGAGCGGGCAAGAACATTGAGAGAAGGCATAGACGAGTTTAAGAAGAAATATAAAGAACAGGGTGAGATTCTTGAAGGAATGATAGCCAAAAAAAGAGCGCAAAAAAATAAATACCTTGTTTTTGGCTTGAATGAAAGTTACAAGCTGGCAGAGGAGGATTATCTGGGGGTTATGATGGACTTGGGATTTGACAGGAGAGAGGCTTCCTCTGTTTATCCGCATATTCTTGCTATTTCAGAAAGAATGGGAAAGGCAAGCGAGCAGGCAGAGAGAAGCATAATCGTCAGCAGGGGTTAGTTCTTATTTTTGATGTCCCTATGTGATTTCTGACACTACTATATAATGATAATAACAGAAAGATTTATAAATACATTCAGGCTTCTGGCTTTGAGGTATGTAAAATGCTGACAGCTGAAGAGATAAAAACCATAGTGAAGAATAATGAAGACGAGATTCATAAAATCCGGCAGGCTATTGAGAACTTCCGTATTGCCATTCAGGCAGACATCTTAAAAGGATGCACTATAATTGGAAATTTGTATTCAAAATTTATAGAAATGAAGCCTTGCATTCACAGATACTGCAATGACATGGAAACTATTGATTTGTCAGCTTTTGTTTATGCGCTCCAAAGGCTGCCTGAGGAAATCACAAAGAAGTACAGGATTTACATAAGGAAAGAGCCTGATGAGCTTAACAACATTCCGGGAATAACAAAGCTTGAAACTAAGGCGAGAAGGAGGGCATCTTACAATCTTGGCAAGGAATTGCTGTTTATAGCTAGAGAGGGTGAAACAGACATATTTGACATTCTTACCTGCCTTATAATGTACGGCATAGAGGCAAGAAAGATAAAAGATAAAATCAGCATGAGAGAGGACATAACAAAAGACATCCAAAACCTTACCACCAAAAACGAAATTTCCAGCGAAGGAAAAAACCAGATTATTGCAAGGCTGTCAAATATCCTCGGTGTAAAATTTGAGGATTTGATAAAAGCAGATGAGTCTTTGGATTTCAGGCTGTTTTTTATACTTAATAATATCCTTTCTATTGAACCGGAACAAATGGCAATAGAATTTGACAAGTCTTTCTCAAAAACAGATGACTCAGTAAAGGCAAAGAAGTGGGTAGAGAAAATTGTCAATGAGCTTAAGAAATATGGTGACAGGCCAATAGCAATAATTTCCAGCGATACGCACGGAGTTGCCAATTGCCTTACAGGCTTCGCATCTGAGAACCGGGAGAAAATAACAGAGCTGGCAAAGAAAGACCGGGAGCTTTCACGCATTGAAGCTGGGAACTTAAGCACCTTATACTACCTGCTTCACAGGCTATACAAAAAACAGGAATATAACTGGCTTCTGCAGGAAAAGATTGCTTATGAAGACAAGCTGGGAATAACCTTAATCAAGGATGAGTATGACACAGGAGTTGATGTGCAGGTTATAGACCTGTCAAAAATTCTTGAGAGACTCCCTGAAAAAATTGACCCAAGGATTAAATTTGACAAAGAAAAAGCAAAAGAGAAAGGCATCATAATCCTCAATATGGATTATTCTTTTGGCAAGCAAGGAACACATAATATGAGAAGGCTTTGTGAAACTCTTGGAAAGAGGATAGACAGCATTTCAATAACCGGAAAGGCAGGAATAACCTTTATTGGCGGAGAGAGGTTTGACATCATGCTGCCTACGCATGTTGTGCCGCAGATTATCGGCGGGATTTATGATTTTCCGACAGGGAATAGCCTGAAGGCAGAAGACTTCAATGGGCTGCTGGAAACAGGGAGGATTCATAGCGGCGGGCCAGTCCTTACTGTTCCCGGAACTGCAATGCAAAACGACCTGGTTTTTTGCTATTACATCTATTTTGACAATATTCTGGGTGTTGAAATGGAAGCAGCGCCTTATGTTGAAGCGATAGAGAAAGCATACAAGAGAAACCAGCTGAAAAAAGACATTCTGCTTAATGTTGGCTACTGGGCCAGCGACAAGCCGCTAAATTCCAAAGAAACTCTTGCAGAGAACCATATGGACTTGGGCTGTATTCCAGCATATGCATTAATTCTCGCAACACTTAATAAAATCTTAAATAAGCCCTAATCAACAAGAAACTTTGCTTTTATCTTGTCAATCTCGTGTATTCTTTTTTCAGCAGGCATTGACACAGAAAACATCTTCCAGAACACCTTTTGCGCCCATTCTACCCAGTCTTTGTCAAATATGTCATAGAATATCTCTATTTTTCTTTTAAGCTCTCCCTGAGCGTAATATGCCGGGTCTTTTTTTTCCCTTAATTTAATTATCCTGTTGTCAATTATCATAGCCCTTAAGGGCTGGTATCTGTGGCGAATCTCAATCATGTCCCTGCCCGGCTCTTTGTTTATCGCAAGAAGCTTCTTTGCATTTTCAACTCCAATCATTGACACCCTTGCTATAATTTTGATTGAAACATTTCGTTTTACAAGCTCTCTTAAAACATCAAGAATCTTGGTTTTTCCCTGTTTTGAGTTAATCCATGATAAGTTTCCTGAAAAAATCAGCACCTGCTTTGTTGCCTGCCTTAGAAATCCTGCAAAATCTGTTTTTTCTGAAAGGTCAACGTAAACATCTATGCCGCTTATGTCCTCAACATCTACCCTTTTCTTTTTTTCATCAACATACTGGTAAATATCAAAAGGCGAGAAATCGTTCTTTCTTTTGCCCTGCATTATGCTTTCTGTAATTTCCTGCTGAAAGCTTGTGGAATGAATGTCTTCTGCAAAATTCCAGTAAACAATCTTTAATGCCCCTCTTGTCCCTTCCCTGAAAACCCTTGTTGAAATGCATCCTGTTTCCTCCTCTATCTTATTTATATACCTCTCAGCTGTCCTCCAGTTTTTCTTTACGAGCTCAGCTATTTCCTGCACCGCCCTCGGCTTAATCTTCACAAAGTCGCATATCTTCTTCAGTGTTGCCTGCTCAAGTACCATTTTAGATATATACTTTTAGTGTTTTTAAATATTCTTCGCCTGCTCCAGCACCATTTAGCCTAGCTTCACAATTTGTTTTTTTATAACAAGTTAGCCTTTGTTAAAATTCCTGACAGGCTGTCTTTGTCTGTTAAAATAACAGCATCTGTTTGTTTTATTAATCCTACAACAGAGCTTACAGGAGTATCGCTGCTTAAAGTCGGAAAGGGATTTCCCATTATGTCCCCAACTTTGACTTTTGAAAAATCTTTTTCAATATTATCCAGAATTATGCTTTCTGAAATGCTCCCGACAATCCTTTTGTTTTTTATCACAGGAAGCTGAGAGATATCATGCTTTTTCATTAATTCTCTTGCCTTAAGCATGCCATCTTCAGGCTTAACTGAAATTATCCTCTTTGTCATAATATCTCTGCATAATCTCTCATTTTTTCTTGCTGCATTTTCAAGGGCATTAAAAATATTCTTAACAACAGAATAAGATGCCTCAATTTTTCCTGATTCAAGCTTTGCTATTAATGACTGGGAAACTCCTGCCAAGCCAGCTAGTTCCCTCTGCTTCAGCCCGAGCCTTTGCCTCTTTATTTTTATCAATTTTATATCCGGAAAATCCATGCTTATTCTAACTATTTACACTATATAAATATTCCTATAAGAATATTATTATCAAAAAATATTATAAACATCATTAATCAGCATACATTATGACAAAATACAGCATTAATGTTGATGTAAAGCTAAGAGAAATATCCTCTGCTTGTGTACTTGCGCCTTTTGATGAAGGAAAAGAAATATTGGAAGAAGAAGGCTATAAAATTATTTCTCTGCAGGAAAATGCAAGACTGAGAATGCAGGAAGGAAGATATGAAACTGTTTCTCGGAATCAAAACTGGGTTAAGGAAGATGTAATTTACATTCCTAAGAAAGGCAAATTCTTAACTAAAAATTCTCCAATTATGGCAAATGCAGAACAAGCTACTGATTGCTACAGAAAATTGCGAAATTTTTATTTAACTCCGAGACAGGTTGAGCAGGCTCTGCCTGATTCTGTGAAATTGTCAGTTGAATCTATTCCAACTAACAGGTTTGCAGATTGCGAGATAACTGTTTATGCCTTTGGTAAGGATGCTGAAGAATATGGGTGGTTCTTAAAAAGGGCAGGAATTGGTGAAATGCCCATTTTTATAGAGAATTTGAGAGGCAAACCATTTGCTAAAAAAATTCAGTTATGCTGGCTTGAAGGCGATTCTGGCATTTGTTGCACTTATGTTGGCTTAGACAAGCGATGCGAGGTGCGCGGGGTGCGTGAGCTTAATTTAGTCTAAAAAGACAACACTATGCACATATTT